>CAMNHX010000080.1 GCA_946539945.1 uncultured Desulfobulbus sp.
ACCGATCACGTTTGGATAGATTTGATCAGGTTTGCGTAAGTTTTGCAGAACGGTTGCCGTGCTATGCTGACCCCTCAACTGTGTCGGAGAGCCGACAGAACTCTTTTCCACAAAGCATGGAGGCAAGATATGCAGGAAGTCAGAAAGATTTTGGCAGATTTTCAGAACGGCTTTGGCCAGATGCGTCAGAACGATGCGGCCTTTGCCAGCCAGTTCGAGGGCATGGTGGACATGGTGTACAAGGACGGCGCTCTGTCCCGCAAGCAGAAGGAGCTGATCAGTGTGGCCATCGGTGCGTACAACCGCTGCAAGTACTGCATCGTGGTCCACGTGTACGGCGCATTGGAGGCCGGCGCGACCCGAGAAGAGATCATCGAGGCAGCCAAGGTTGCCATTGCCGGTTTTGGCAGTGGCCCCAGCATGGCCTATTCCACCACCTACCTCTTTGACGCCCTGAACGAATTCGAGAAGGATTTCAAGAAATAGGGCATTTTTCTCAAGGGAGTGATGAGTTGCGGGTTGGGAGTGAGGATCTTTCAACTCGCAACTCCTTTCACTGCTTTTCAGGAAAGTCTGCATTTCCCGCTTCGCTGGAAAACCTGAAGCGCGTAGCCCTGGGCAAAACCGTATCATTTTGGGGTGCGAAGCGCTGAAAAATCTCCTGAAGCATACCGGAATGATGGCAGGAGTTGCTTTTGCAGCAACGGGAAACACCATCTGCTTCCGAATATGCGGCGCTCTTCTACTCCTGCTGCTCCGCCTGTGCGATCACCTCGCACAGCGCCTGGGCAAGACGGTGAATCTCTCCTTCATCCTCTCCTTCCACCATCACCCGGATAAGCGGCTCTGTGCCAGAGGGCCGCACCAGAATGCGTCCGCGTCTCCCCAACTGCGCTTCAGCCTCCTGCAGGGCCGCAGGAAAGCCGGGGATGCACTCTGGAGCCAGCTTCCTTGCCATGCGCACGTTTTGCAAGACCTGGGGTACAGGCTGCATGAGTCCGGCCAGCGCGGAAAGCGGCTTGTTCTGCTTGATCATGATGGCCAGCAGTTGCAGGGCAGCCAGCACACCGTCGCCAGTGGTATTGTGATCCAGAAAAACCAGATGCCCGGACTGCTCGCCGCCAAAGTTGCAACCTTCGGCCCGGAGCGTTTCCACCACGTAGCGGTCGCCCACAGGACAGCGCAAGAGCTTTCCGCCCATGGCCTGCATGGCCCGTTCAAGACCCAGATTGCTCATGACCGTCGCCACCAGCGTCTTCCTGTTCAGCGTACCCTGCTGCAGGAGTTCCTGGGCACAGATGGCCATGATCTGGTCCCCGTTGACGATCTGGCCCTTTTCGTCGCAGACGATGAGTCGGTCCGCGTCGCCATCCAGCGCCAGCCCAATATCCGCGCCCAGTTCGCGCACCTTGTGCGCCATCTGTTCAGGATGCAGTGCGCCGCAGTCCAGATTGATGTTCGTGCCGTTGGGCGCAACGTTTAAGGCTGTCACCTTGGCGCCCAGTTCCCGGAAGACGCTGGGCGCAGCCTTGTAAGCCGCACCGTTGGCGCAGTCCAGAACAATGTGCAGGCCGTCCAGTTCGTATTTTTTGGGAAAGGTATTCTTGAGCGCCACAATGTAGCGGCCTGTGGCGTCATCCAGACGAAAGGCCCGGCCCACCTCTCCGGCCTTGGGTTGGAGCGCGGAGGGGTTTTGCAGGACCATGTTTGCAATCTGGTCTTCCAGGGCGTCTGGCAGTTTGAAGCCATCGGGCGAGAAGATCTTGATGCCGTTGTCCTGAAAGGGATTGTGCGAGGCTGAAATCACCACGCCTGCGTCAGCGCGCATGGAGGTGGTGATAAAGGCAATGCCTGGCGTGGGCAAAGGCCCTACCAAAAGCACGTTGACCCCCATGGAGCAGATGCCCGCAGTCATGGCGTTTTCCAGCAGGTAGCCGGAAACGCGGGTATCCTTGCCTATGACAATGCGGGTATCAGGATGTGGGGTCTTCACCAGCACAGCCAGGGCACGACCAATGTTCATGGCGATTTCCGCAGTCATGGGTTCGGTGTTGGCCACGCCGCGCACGCCGTCAGTGCCGAAAAGTCGGGTCATGAGAGAGGCTCCTTGATAGCAGGTTCAAGAACAGGCGGGGTTGCCCGCTGTTTGGCATCCGGGGGCTGTTCACGGGTTTCATGCGACTCCCTCGCCTCCTTGGTGGAGCGCGGCTCCTTTGTCTCCCGCGCTTCCTTGGTGAAACGAGGCTCCTTTGTTTCTCGTGCTTCCTTGGTGGAGCGCGATTCCTTGGACTCTCGCGAATCCCGGAAAAGCCGGGCCTGATCAGGGCGCACAGACACAATGTTAATGCTTACCTGATCGTGGCGCTCATCTGTTTCAATCCGGATGGGCGCCCAACCGTTCCGCCCGGTCTCCGACGCATTGATCGAGGCGTGAAACAGCGATGCCAGATCCGGGGTGGACTGCGCCAGGACAAGGGGAATGTCGGCAGTGACGTTCACTGTGCCCGGCACCACGGCAAGACCCTTTTCCTCTGGCTTCAGGTGCACGCGGACAGGTACGGTGCGACGGGTCAGGGCAGCCCGGAACAAAAGGGAACCCTCAACCATGGTCTCACCGATCAGGGCTTTCAGGGTGCTGTTCAGGGCAAGCGACACCTGCACAGTGTGATTCCGGTTCATGCCTGCCACATTGATGGGCGCGGTTTCAATGGTCTGCACCGAGCCAATCAGGCTACGGGGACCACTGACCGTAATGGTTGCCGGTTTCAGTTGCACGCTGTCCAGAATCAGACCCTTTGCTGGCGTACCCACGGTTCTGGCAGACAGGGGAATCTGGCGCTCCACCAGTTGATCCACCTGCAGCGTGACGTTGGCGGGCTGGACGCGCTGCACCATGACGCCCCGGGGAAAGGGGACAGATTGAGGCGTGTTCTGCACCACTACAGTCTGGCCCGGCTCGGCCTTGGCCAGATCAACCGGTCTGGACAGGTGTTGCTGCTGCACCTCCTGCAAGAGGCGCTTGGACCCGCGCACCGACACATCCAGCACCTTCTGGTACTGGTTGGCGATAATCATGTTTGGTGGGAGATTGCGCAGTTCCAGGGGTACACTCATGGTGATGTCCACCTTGTCTTCAGCGGCAATGCCGTACCAGAGCGCAGTGGCAATAACAAGGGCCAGCAGTTTGAGCGGCCAGTGACGAAAGGGCAGGTGCAGATCAATCTTCATGCCGGGGTGTTGCGGCTTCGGGTTGTGGTGGTGGCGCAGCCTTGGCAGCTGCTGCCGGACCAGGCCCTGCCGACTTTTTGGTGTGGAAAATGGCCCGCAGGGTGGCGAGCAACTGGGTTTCATCCTTGAAGGGTGTCAGGCGACCGTTGCGGGCCATGGAGATCACCTGGGTTTCTTCGGAAACCACGACCACAATGGCATCGGTTTCTTCAGACAGGCCCAGGGCGGCACGGTGACGGGTGCCGTAGCGCTTGTCAATGGTGAAGTTCTGCGACAGCGGCAGCAGACAACCAGAGGAGTGGATGCGGTGCTTGTGGATAATCACCCCGCCGTCGTGCATGGGCGAGGAGGTGTGAAAAATGGCGAGCAGCAGTTCAGCCTGGACACGGGCATCCACGCGGAAGCCGCCTTCCAGAAAGTCTTTCAGGCCGTTGTCGCGCTCCAGCACGATGAGTGCGCCCAGCCGTCTGCGGGCCAGCAGGGTAGCCGCACGCACGACCTCTTCCAGATCGCTGTCTTCCACGTGTTTGGTCTGGAAAAAGTGGGGCAGGACCACGCGGGCCAGACCGCGCCTGATCTCGGTCTGAAAGAGGATGACAATCACCACCAGAAGCGAGCCAAGAAAGGTTTTCAGCACAACGCGCAGGGTTTGCAGCTCAAAGTAGGTGGAGAGAAAGTAGAGCATCAGGATGGAGGAAATGCCCACCACCATCTGCACGGCGCGTGTACCCTTGATCAAAAGCAGAATGCGGTAGATCAGGTAGGCGACGATCAGGATGTCGGCAATATCCAGCAGCCGTATGGATTGGATGATGTCCAGCATGGCGTCCTTGGGGGAAAGAGTGGCAGACACCTGTTTTATGCCAAGGTGCGGGGAAAATGCAAAACAATAATGGTTTTCCTTTCAAAATTCCCTGACGAGTCTCTGCTGGGTTCTGGCGTCTTGCCCGTGATCAACAGCCTGGTCTGATTGGCTGCTCTGTCCTGTTCATGCCGGTCGCCGGGCAAACCAGGCAAGCGTGCCCTGTCGCAAAGGCTAATGCGGACAGGGGTTCCTTTGGGTATATAGGATTTTCGGCATCGCGCCGGTTGTTTTCTGCCCCGGATGCTCTGCCGGGACAGGCATCTTCATCCTTTTTCAGGAGACAGGTATGGCATCTTGGTCTTTCTTTTTGAGACGGGTCTGGTTCTGCGGGTTTGTGACAACGTTGGCAGTTCTGGTTTCAGGCTTGCCCTGTTGGGCGCAGGAACAGCAGGGCGCGGAACAGCAGGTGATTCAGGAGAACCAGGGCAGGACTGCGGAGAGCAGCGCCCAGTCTGCTGTCCAGGAGAAGGCTGATCTGCTGATCCTGCACGTCAACGACACCCATGCCTATGTGGCCGGGCAGGACGAGAGCGGCAACTACTGCGTGCATGACGCTGAATGCCGGGGCGGATTGGCCCGGATTGCAGCAGCCATCAAGGCGGCGCGGGCACGGGGCGAAAACGTGCTGGCCCTGGATGCGGGTGACGTGTTTCAGGGGACGCTGTTTTTCAGCGTCCACCGCTGGCCCATGCTGGCTGATCTGGAGCAGCTCATGCCCTTTGACGCTGCCACTCTGGGCAACCATGAGTTTGACGAGGGCTGCGCGGAACTGGAAGGCTATCTGGCTGAACTGCCCTTTCCGGTGCTGGCTGCCAACGTGAGCGCCCAAGAGGACTCGCCCCTGGCCCGCACCAATCTCCGGCCCTACATGATCCGCACCATTGGCGGTCACAAGGTAGGCGTGATCGGTCTGGGCAATGACGGCCTGTCCATCCTGACCTCGAACTGTCCGGGACTGCGGTTTACAGACCGGGAAAAGGAGGTGAAACGAGCTGTCAAAATGCTGGAGGCCCGGGGTGTCAAGCGCATCGTACTCCTGACCCATCTGGGTCTGCCCGAAGATCGGAAGCTGGCCCGTAGCCTGGACGGTGTTGACGTGATTGTTGGCGGTCATACCCACAGTTATCTGGGTGAAGGCTCGGAGGAGGGACCTTATCCTGTGGTGGAGCGCTCGCCGAATGGCAATCCGGTTCTGGTGGTGACCGCTGGTTGTGCCACGCGCTATCTCGGTGAACTGGCCCTGAAGTTCAACGAACAGGGTGTTCTGGTTTCGTGGAGTGGCGCAGCCCGTGAATTGAGCGCGGACCAGCCCCGGGACCCGGCAGTCACGACCCGGGTGGCCAGCTATGCAGGGGCGCTGGAGGTGTTCCGCAAAAAAATTGTGGGCCATCACGAGGTGCGGATGAACGACGGCCTGAACAACTGCCGCAAGGCAGAATGCTTCAGCGCCCTGCTCCTGGCAGACGCCATGCTGGAGTACGGCAAGGACTACAGCGCCCGAATAGCTCTGGTCAACAGCGGCAGCGTGCGGGCCTCCCTGGGGCCTGGCGACATCAGCCAGGGTGACATTCTGAATGTCTTTCCCTTTGCCAACTCGCTGGTCATCCGGGAATATTCCGGGGAAGAGCTGTTGGCTGCTCTGGAGCACGGTGTGGCAGGGTATGACGCAGAGGAAACCGGCACGAAAATCGGTGGGCCAAGAATGTTGCAGCCCGCAGGTCTGCGCTATGAGGTGGATGAGGGCAAGCCGAAGGGGAGCCGGGTGGTGCGGGTAGAAGTACAGGACAACAGGGGGGGCTTTGTGCCGCTGCAGGCTGTGGAAAAATACAGGGTGGTCCTGGCTGACTATCTGGCCAGGGGGGGCGATGGCTACACCATGCTGGCCAGAGGTAAGAGGGTGGAAGCACCTGACCCGATAGACTCTGATCTGGTGACTGAATACGTGAAGCGCCACAATCCCCTGCCTGCGCCCCGGACCGGGCGGCTCAAGGTGGTCAGGTAGGAAATGCGAAGGGGCAGGCAGCGGATGTTTGTTCACCTGCCTCTGCTCTGCACCCGGGCAAGCTGGGCGTAGAGGTCTGTTTCCGGGTTCCAGCGCGGCAGGACGACTTCTTCTGTTTGACCAGCCAAGGCGGCCCGAACCTTGGCTGGCGTGATTGGCAGCTGCGTCAGACGCAAGCCCACAGCATCAAAAATGGCGTTCAAAATTGCGGTACAGCCCGCACTCTGAAAACCCTCGGCTGCCCCGGTTGCGCCAAAAGGCCCGTTGCTGCGCGGGGTTTCCACAAGGTCCACAGTCATGCGGTCTGGCACGTCCAGACAGCAGGGAATGCCTGCATCCACCGGGCCGCGCTGTCCCGGGTTGTCGCCCGGTACGGTGAGGGTAAAGCCCACAGCCTGGGCAAAGCCGCCCCAGACCTGCCCCAATACACTCTGACGCGAGACGATCCGGCCCACGTCGGCCACGATATGCGCTCCCAGAACTTGCACCTTGCCGCTTGCCGGAGACACCGCCACTTCAGCCAGAAAAAGGGCAAAGTTCTGCTGAACCACACCCCAACCCTGACCACTTGCCGGATCAAGCCCTGTACCTGCAGCCCGGTACTGTCCCCGAAAGCGCGTGGGCAGCCCCAGTTCCCGCAGTTCCTGCCAGCTTCGAAAGCCTCGCGGTCCGCGCCGGACTGCCAGCATCTGCTCCGCTGCATCCCCAATGGCCAGGCCCACGGCGTGCAGACCCCGGTTGCTGGTGGTCGGGCCACTGTCCGGGCAGAGGGCGCTGTCATTCCGGGCCAGATGGATCTGACCAGGCGACAGTCCCAGAGGCTTGAGCGCCTGCAGCGCCAGCAGCACAGCGCCCAAGTCCGCGCCTTGCCCCAGTTCTGCCCAGGAACTGCACAGCAAAAGACTCCCGTCAGGCTGCAAAACCAGATCCACGGCTGCCTGGTCCGGACAGCCGGAAACCGTGTCGCCTCCCCAGGCCAGCCCTACACCGCGCCGCCAGTTTGCCCGGTCTTCCTGTCGAGCCGCACGCAAGGCCCGCTGATAGACTGGCCGCATCC
>CAMNHX010000081.1 GCA_946539945.1 uncultured Desulfobulbus sp.
TCATCCTCGCAGGTAAACTTGAGGAAAATCGGCAAGTTACAAAAACGGTAATCCAGTTTGTCGGCTATTTTGCAAGGTTCCCTATAGTCAGCCCCTCCCGGAAAACGTCTCGACTCAAGTACCATTATACGGAAAAATCTTGAGTAAACCCTCCTCATGACATGGGAGCCTGCCCAAGGGCTGTTGCATCCGCACTTGTTCCCATCCGCTCTTTCTGCTACTCTGCCGCCTTTCTCCGAATCATCCCGCCCATTCCGCACTCCTGTCCATGAACGACCTGCGCAAAAATCCCCTGTTCGCGCTCTTTGCTTCAGTGCAACTGGCGCTTGTCCTGCTGACCCTTTTGGGATCAACAGCCATTATCGGCACGATTGTGCCGCAAAACGCTGATCCTGCCCTGTATGTCCACCGCTACGGTCCGGCATGGGCGCATTTTTTCCAGTTGCTGGACATTGACGATATGTACAACTCCTGGTGGTTTCTGGGCCTCTTGACCTTGTTCTGCCTGAATCTGGTGGTGTGCAGCGCAGATCGCCTGCCTGCCACCTTGCGCTTTTTGCGGCGCGACCACCTCGCAATCACCCAGGACCAGCTCGCTTCCCTGCCACTGCAACGCGAACAGGTCCTGTTGCATTCACCCGAAGAAGAAGTCGCCCGTCTGCGCCAGAGACTGCGCAAACTGGGCTGGCATCCCCAGGAACGCGCCCGGGATGACGGCGTGCTGCTCTTTGCTGAAAAAATGCCTTGGGCGCGCCTGGGCGTGTATGTGGTGCATCTCTCCATTCTGGTGATTCTGGCAGGAGCGCTTTTGGGTTCCTCTGGCTTTGCCCGCCGGGTTCTGCATCTGCCGGGCTTTGCCTACAAGGGCTTTGTCATGTTGCCAGAGGGCGAGAGCACGGACCAAGTGAGAGCCTTGCGCGGCAACTGGCTCGTGGATTTGGGCTTTTCCCTGCGGCTGGACCGCTTTGACATGGCCCTTTACGACAACGGGATGCCCAAGAACTACCGTTCCTTGGTGACGATTCTGGATCAGGGGAAACCGGTCCGGCAGGCTGCGCTTGAGGTCAACCGGCCCCTGAAATACCGGGGCGTGACCTTCTATCAGGCCAGCTACCAACCTTATCCAGACTACCTCATCTCGCTGCGCAAGTTGCCGGATAAGATCAGCAGCGCTGGCCGCATTGCCCCGGCTACCGAGTATATGTGGCCAGAGGCTGGCATCCGCTACGGCATTGTCAACCGGGAAGGCCGGGGCGAAATCACGCAAAAAGTCAAGCTCTGGCTGTACGACGGACAGGGCGAGCCTTCCCTGCTCTGGCTGGACACCAATCGGGAAACCAGGATTGACCGCCCTGCCGGACAGTTTGCCGTCACGATCAAGCCGCGTTATGCCTCTGGCTTGCAGGTGGCAAAGGATCCGGGCGTGGGGCTGGTCTATGCCGGTTGCCTGCTGATGCTGGCCGGGCTGGCAGTTGCTTTTTTCTGCGCCCATCGCCGGATTTTCCTGCTGGTCCAGCCAGAAGGCGAAGACGTGCGCCTGCTGCTGGCAGGCGAGGCTCACAAGAACCAGACAGCCTTTGCCGCTACCTTTGCCCAGTTGGCGGACGAGTTGGCGCAAACCGATTCTCAACCCTGAAGGAGGACATCATGAGCAGTTCCCTGCTGTTTGGCCTTGCCATGCTGGCCTATATTCTGGCTTCGGCAGCCTATCTTGCCGGATTGATCTTCAAAAACCCGAAGGCAGGACTGGCTGGATGCTGTCTGGGCTGGGGAGGCGTGGCCCTGCATCTGCTGGCCACCCTGCTGCGCTGGCAGGAAAGCCATCAGGCAGGCATGGGGCATGTGCCGCTGACCAATATGTATGAATCGCTGGTCTTTTTTGCGCTCTGCGTGGCCCTGATTGCACTGGTCCTGGAGTACCGCGTCAAAATCAGAACCCTGGGCGCCTTTGCCATGCCGCTGGCCGCAGTGGCCATGGCCTACGCCTCTTTTGCCGACCGCATTGACTCCAGCATCAAGCCCCTGATTCCTGCCCTGCAATCCAACTGGCTGACCGCCCACGTGGTGACCTGCTTCATTGGCTACGGGGCCTTTACCGTGGCTGCTGCCTTGGGTCTGATGTATCTTTTGAAAAAGCGGGCTGCCACTCCTCAAGGGTCTGGCGCACTGCTGCCAGACCTGACTGTGCTGGACGACCTGATTCATAAGAGCATCATTTTCGGCTTTCTCTGGTTGTCCGCAGGCATCATTTCAGGCGCGGTCTGGGCCAACGAAGCCTGGGGCACGTACTGGAGCTGGGACCCAAAAGAGACCTGGTCCATCATCACCTGGTTTTTCTACGCGCTTATTCTGCACGCCCGCTTCACCAGAGGCTGGAACGGCTCACTTTTGGCCAGCCTGTCCTTGGTAGGACTGGGGGTGGTGCTCTTCACCTATTTTGGCGTCAACTTCTTTCTCTCCGGACTGCACAGCTACGGCGCAAGCTGAAGCTGGCGTCGCCCTGTTGTTATTATGAACCCGGACTCTCCCTTTCTCTATCCCTCCGACGCGGACGCGGCCCACGATTGCCACTGCTTTCACGTGGTCCTGGTGGAACCGGAAATTCCGCCCAATACCGGGTCCATCGCCCGCCTCTGCGGTGCTACGGGCACTGTCCTGCATCTCGTCCACCCCTTGGGCTTCAAGACCGACGACAGGCATCTGAAACGCGCCGGGCTGGACTACTGGCCACAGGTGCGCATTGTCCACTGGCCGGATCTGGCTGCCTTTCTCGCGGCCCAGCCAGCAGAGCGGCTCCACCTCCTGACCACCAAAACCAGACGCCCTTACACCACCGCCCGCTTCCAGCCAGGCGATATGCTGGTCTTTGGCCGCGAGACAAAAGGCTTGCCGGAAGAAACCCTTGCACTATATAGTGGACGTTGCCTGACCATCCCCATGAGCAACCCGCGCATCAGAAGCCTGAATCTGGCCATGAGCGCGGGCATTGTGCTGTATGAGGCCATCCGGCAACAAGGCGCATAACCATCATCAAGAAGAGGCAGTCATCATGCCAGCAAAAGTCTCCAATTTTTACGCAGGCCCCGCCATTTTGCCCGAACCAGTGCTTCAGCAGGCTGCCCGCGACCTCCTCAATTTCCAGAATCTGGGCATGAGCCTGATCGAGATCAGCCACCGCAGCAAGGAGTTTACCGCTGTGATTGAAGAGGCTGAAGCGCTTCTCCGCGAGCTTCTGGGCGTGCCGCAAAACTACAGGGTACTCTTTTTGCAGGGCGGCGCATCCAGCCAGTTCTTCATGATCCCCATGAACCTCCTGCGCAAGGACCAGCTTGCCAGCTATCTGAATACCGGCGTATGGTCAAACAAGGCCATCAAAGAAGCCAGACTCTTTGGGCAGGTGGCTGTACCTTGGTCAGACGAGGCAAACGGTTTTGTCCGCGTGCCCAAGGACAGCGAATACACGGCAGACCCGAAAAGCGAGTACCTCTACTTTGTGAGCAACAACACGGTCTTTGGCACGCAGTTCCCGGTCATGCCCCAGTCAGACCTGATGCTGGTTGCTGATATGTCCTCCGACATCCTGTCCCGCCCTGTGGATGTGAGCAAGTTCGGCATCATTTACGCAGGCGCACAGAAGAACATTGGCCCGGCAGGTGTTACAGTGGTCATCATCCGGGAAGACCTGCTGGACCGCGCCAGCGACAGCGTACCCACCATGCTCAAGTACAAAACCCATGCGGACAACGATTCCCTGTTCAACACGCCCTGCACCTTTGCCGTGTACTGCGTGGGCTTGGTCATGCGCTGGCTCAAGGAACAGGGCGGGGTCACGGAAATGGAAAGGCGCAGCAAAAAACGTTCAGGCATCTTGTACGAGGTGATTGACAGCACTGATCTGTATCAGGGGCACGCGGCAAAAGACTCCCGGTCAACCATGAACGTGACCTTCCACCTGCCCAGCAAGGAACTGGAAGAAGCCTTTTTGCGCGAAGCTACGGCTCAAGGCTTTGTGGGTCTCAAGGGGCATCGCATCGCTGGCGGCTGCCGGGCCTCCATCTACAATGCCTTCCCGCTGGAAGGCGTGGAAAAACTGGCAGACTTCATGCGGGCTTTTGCCAAAAAGCACGGTTGAGCGTCCACAAGGGCAGGCGTGGGCAAGGCTGGTCCCTCCTAGATACCTCCAGCAAGAGCAGTGCCTTCCAATCAGGCGGCAGTGTGGGACCTCCAGTCCTGCCGCCTTGAGTTTCTTTCCGGGGAAGGCCAGCGTGTTAAGAAGGCCCTCTTTCCCAAGGCTCTGACCCCTACCCTGCCTCCTTGTTGCACTGCAGAACTGGTCCTCTGTCATGAACCCTCCCCCCCATCCTGTCCAGACCTCCAGCACTGACTTTCTGCTCCTACTAGCCCTCCTCCTGCCTCTGGCTGCAAGCCTGCTTATGCTGCTTTTGCGCAGGCGAGTTCACTGGTTTGCGTGGATTGCCTGCGCTACTGCCTGCCTGCAGCTCCTGACGTTCTGGTTTTGCCTGCAAGCCCTGCAAGAGGGACTTGCGCCAGACTGCCTCCTCCTGTCCCTGCTTCCCGGGTTGGATCTTGCGCTCAAGCCTGACCGCTTGAGCTTTGCCCTTGCCATTCCCATCTCTGTGTTCTGGCCGCTTCTGGCAGTCTGTACCCAATCCCTGCAGCAAGGAGAGAACGGGCTGTTCCAGACAAGAAACCAAATCTCTCTGGCGCTGACAGTTGGCGCGACCACAGGCATGGCTTGTGCGGGCAACCTGCCCACCCTGTATCTGTTCTACTGCCTGCTGATTTTCAGTTCCTGCCCGTTCCTGCTCACGGAACGGCGGCTGGATGCGGCTGCAGACCCTGTACGTCGCCATCTCCTCGCCCTGCTGATACCGGCTCTGCTGCTCATGCCTGTCATGGCGCTCATCTCCACCTTGGCCGGAACTCTCGAGTTTGCCGACAGCCAAGGACTGCTGACCGGACAAGGTCCCGGCTGGCTGATCTGCCTGCTCTTTCTCTTCTGCCTCTTTGGTTTTGCGGCCAATGGGGTCATGCCCTGTCACCGTTGGCTCTTTGCCTGTCTGGATGCCCCCCTGCCCGCTTCTGTACTGGCGCAGGCAGTGCTTGGTCCAGCAGGACTCTTTGCCTCAGCCCGCATCATGCTCTCTGTCTTTGGCAACAGCATGGAACGCTTGCACCTAGACCTGCTCGTCTTTGTCCTCTGGGGAAGCATGGCTGTGCTAGCCGCCCTGCTCGCCCTGTACAAGGACAGCCTGACGGAGCGCCTGACCTGGTCCACGGTAAGCCAGTTCGCCTGCGTTGTGCTGGGTCTGGCGCTGGATTCCCATGAGGCAGCAGAAGGAGCCTTGCTGCTTTTGACAGGCCACTGCGCTGCCAAGCTGTGTGCCTTGCTGGTCTCTGGTCCGCTGCTGGCCCGGAGAGGGTCTGCGCGGATTCAGGCTCTTGCCGGACTGGGGCGCGAGTTGCCCTTTCTTGCCTGTCTTTTGACCTTGGCCTTGCTCTCCTTGAGCAGCGTGCCTCCTCTGGCAGGCTTTGCCGCGCTCTGGCTCATGCTCAAAGGCGCTCTGGCCGCGCACCAGCCTGCGGTGGCAGTGATTCTGGTCAGTGTGGCGGTCCTGCATCTGACTGCCTTTGCGCCTGTGGTGCAGACCCTGTTCTTTGCCCAGTCACCACAAGCGACACCGGCCAGCGGGCTGCCAATCAAGTCCGCCCCGCTGCACGCTGGTCTGCTCTGGCCTTCGGGCTTGAGTGCGGTTCTGCTCCTCCTGCCCGGACTGGTCCCCTACTCTGCGCTGCACGCGATTTTGGAGAGTGTACGGCCATGGAATCCATAACCCCGCGAAAACCGAAAAGAACCGTAACAGCCCGGAATCCCTGAAGGTTCCGGGCTTTTTTCGTTCCCCTCTGGCATAGGGAAGACCAGGGGCAAATGGTGATAACCGGGAAAAAGGTTCACGAATGGAGTCATACTGGCTTGACACCCTCTCCCGCCTGAAGGCGGGAGATTCCTACCGCGTTCAGGAGCAAAACAAGAGGGAGGAAAGCAAGGCGCTCCGTGCAGGCAATGTGCTTGGTTGCTGAAAACAGCCTTGTAGGCCGCATCGCGTGGCAGGCATCCCTGTCTCTTCATACCCGCAGTGTCCCTGGAAGCGCCAGTGCAGGCAAGAAAAGGGGCGGGCAAGGAGTTGTCTCCCTGTCCGCCCGGCATCAAGGCGTCCTGTGCGCATTCTGGCGAGTGTTTGCCAGGCCCGTTTTTTTCTCTCCTGTATCTTCCAGCCTGTCCCTTGCTTTGCTCTTCCGGGAAGTCTTGAAGTTCCGTGCTTTTCAAGTCCTCAAGCCTGCTAGCTGCCCTTGAGTACCTTGGCCAGAGCCAGGGCAAGGCGCAACATACAGTCCCGATCCTCGTTGGACAACTCCTGCAAGGCTTTAGCCAGTCTGTCTTCAAAGTCGTTGCAGTTCCTGCTCTCCCTGTCCTCCATGAACAGTTCAGCCACCGAACACTGCAAGACGCCCGCAATATGGGACAAGCGCTCAAATTTTGGGGCCATCACGCCCCGTTCCAGGCGCGACATGGATTGTTGACTGACATCCAGCCGTTCCGCCAGGTCTTCCTGCGTCATGCCCAGGGTTTTCCGTTTGCGCTGGATATTTTGCGCAAAGATCTGGTTCAGATTTTTCTTTGCCATGCGCCAACCTCCTGAAAATACGCTTTTCACGCATAATTCTTCAGGGATGACAGGCAAAAAAGAACTTCAAAAGTGTATTGAATAAACGTTATAAGTGTGTAAAAGTATCGGGACGCGAGGGGCTGACGAAGCTGGCCCAAACAGAGGGAGCAGGGTTTGCGCCCTGTGCCCCCTTCTCGATTCCCAGGTCTTTTCCTTGTCCTTCGGCAGCGCGAAGCGCTGAAGGAGCCCCAGACGGTTTCCCAGTATTCTTCATGAGATGCTTCACTTCGTTCAGCATGACAAAGAAGCTGTTCCGGCAGACCTGTTCGAAAAGGACTGCAATGATGAAGACAAGCACGTATTCCGATATGACCGGGCAGTCCCTTGC
>CAMNHX010000082.1 GCA_946539945.1 uncultured Desulfobulbus sp.
CGCCTGCCTCCCAGCGCGCCTTGCGCGTCAGTTCCACGTCTGTGCCGTCTTCCCGGTAGCTGCGTATGGCATACACCATCGTGATGCCGCGCTGGTGCGCAGCCCGGATGACTGCGGCGCAGGCTGGCACGGTTTCTGCGGCCATGCGGATGCAGAGACTGGAAGCTGGCTGCAAAAAACCCATTTGCATATCGATCATGACAAGGGCACTGGTCTGGTCTGGAAACATGGCAGGACTCCTCCGGGTTGAATGGACAGATGCCGCACTGGGCGGATTCCGTAGCTTGCCGCATTTGCGCCTTTTCCGCCACAGCTTTTCCAAGCGCGGGCATTGCAGCTCGGTGGGCAATATGGTTAAACTCCGCCCCAACCGGCGCAAAAAGAAAGCGGACAGGATGCAGAACCCGGAAAATCCCGGAGACCGCATACAAGGAGAACACCATGACAAGATGCATAGGCGTATTGACCGCTGGCGGCGACAGTCCCGGTCTGAATGCCGCCATTCGGGCCATTGGCAAGAGTGGGGCAGGCAAGGGCCTGCACATCATCGGTTTCCGCGACGGCTTCCGTGGCCTCATGGAAAACCGCACAGTTCCACTTGAGGGCGACATTCTTTCGGGGATTCTCACCCAAGGCGGCACCATTCTGGGCACCAGCCGCGACAAACCCCACAAGATGCCCTTGGGCGGCAAGATCCAGGATATGACTGATGTCATGCTGCACAACTACCAACAGCATAACCTGGAAGCCCTGATCTGCATCGGCGGTGGCGGCACCCAGAAAAGTGCCTTCCGTCTGGCCAAAGCAGGCATGAACATCGTCACCCTGCCCAAGACCATTGACAACGACGTGCCCATGACGGACAGCACCTTTGGCTTTGACACCGCACTGTCCGTGGCCACAGACGCCATTGACCGGCTGCACTCCACGGCGCACAGCCACCACCGCATCATCGTGGTGGAGATCATGGGCCACAACACGGGCTGGTTGGGTCTGGGCGCTGGTCTGGCTGGCGGCGCAGACGTGATCCTCATTCCAGAGATTCCCTACGATGTGAACGTGGTGGCACGGGCGGTGCGCAAACGGCAAAACCACGGTAAAAACTTCAGCATTGTGGCAATTTCAGAAGGCGCACTTTCTCTGGAAGACGCACAGACACTGGCTGGACTGCGGGCGGAAAAGGCAGCAGCCAAAGAAGCCAAGGATCAGGAACGCAAGCAGGTTGCAGACAGGACTCTGGTGGAGTTTTGCCGAACCCATCATGAGTCGCATACCATCAGACTCTCGCGGAATCTGGAAACACTCACCGGTCTGGAGACGCGGGTCACGATCCTGGGTTATCTGCAACGCGGCGGCACGCCCAGCGCCACAGACCGGATTCTGGCAACCCGTTTGGGCACAGCCTGCATTGAAGCCATCTGTGAGTGCGCCTTTGGCAAGATGGTGGCAGTCCAGGGCGGCTGTACCACGCTGGTGGATCTGAAAGAGGTGGTAGGCAAGCTCAAGTACGTGCCCCTTGATCACCCCTGGCTGCACGCAGCCAGAAAAACCGGGGTTTCTTTGGGCAGCCCGGAGGAAAGTGAAGGATGACAACAGACAAGGCGCAAATGCCCTGGCATCAGGGTGCGCCATAACCGCAAAAGGAGACGATCATGCAGGAACTGGACAACTTTCTGGCCTCCTGGGAGGCTACGGCAGAGGGCAACAAGGCAGCCTTTGTCGAACTGAAAACGCATCTGGAACAACTGGGCGCAACCTTGCAGTTTGTGCCCCGGCCCGGCATCACCTATTCGCTTCGGGCCAAACATCCGGCCCAGAAGAAGCGTGAACTGTTTGTCATGGTGGACGTGATTGAGGACAGTCCCCGCTGGCTTTCGGTCTGCTTTTATCAGGATCTGGTGAGCGATCCGGAGGGACAGGGCGACAGCGTGCCCGGCGGTCTTTTGGGAGAGGATGCCATCTGCTTTGACATGGAAAGCGCAGATGCAACGCGGCTTGCCTACCTCAAGGCGCGTCTGGACGAGGCTTGCAAAAAGGCAGCGCAGGGCTGAAGCCGAAAAAAACATCCGCAGACAACTTCAGGGCGACGGGCACAGCGGCAAAACCGCGCCCGTCGCCCTGTTTTTCCGGTCTGCCTGCCGCGCTGCTGCTTGCGGCGTCCTGTCTGCAAATCTGTTTGCAAAAGCGGCGCGTTCCTTCTACATTGGCGCACTTTCTGGCTTGCCCCTTCAGGTCTGAACGGGGCGCAAACCATCTTTTTGGGGAATGCCCCAAACAGGGCTGACCATCAGAGGAAAAGAATTTATGGCCCTCATTGTACAAAAATTCGGCGGCACTTCGGTGGGTTCCATCGAAAAGATCAAGGCCGTGGCCAGTCGCGTGTTGGAAAGCCACAGGGCAGGAAACCGCATGATTGTGGTCCTGTCTGCCATGAGCGGCGAAACCGACAGGCTTATCGGCATGGCGCACGAAATGCAGCATATTCCTGATCCCAGGGAACTGGACGCGCTGGTCTCCACTGGCGAACAGGTGACAGTTTCCCTCTTTGCCATGGCTGTAAAGGCAGCAGGTGGCGATGCAGTCTCGCTTTTGGGCGATCAGGTTGCCATCCATACTGACCAGATGCACACCCGCGCCCGCATTGACTCCATTGATGCGGCCCGCATCCAGCACTTTCTGGATCAGGGCAAGATCGTGACAGTTGCAGGTTTTCAGGGCGTGACCGACAGCGGGGACATCACCACCTTGGGCCGTGGCGGCTCGGATACCACTGCCGTGGCCCTGGCAGCAGCGCTCAAGGCTGACGCCTGCGAGATCTTCACTGACGTGGAAGGCGTGTTCACCACTGATCCGGGCATCTGCGACAAGGCCCGCAAAATTGACTTCATCAGCTACGATGAAATGCTGGAACTGGCGAGTCTGGGCGCCAAGGTGCTGGACATCCGGGCCGTGAGCATGGCCAAGCGCTTCAAAGTGCCGGTTCACGTGCGTTCAACCTTTACCCATACTGTCGGCACCTGGGTGGTCGGCGAGGAGAAAATCATGGAATCCATGCTGGTTTCAGGCATTACCTACAGCAAAAAAGAGGCGCGTATCACCATCAAAAAGGTGCCGGACCAGCCGGGCATTGCAGCCAAGATCTTTCTGCCCATCTCCGACGCTGGCATTCTGGTTGACATGATCATCCAGAACGCCCATGACGGTGGCTTCACGGACATGACCTTCACCGTGCCCAAGGATGACTATGCACGGGCCATGGAGATTCTGAACAAGGTGGCCAAGGAACTGCACGCGGAGAGCGTTACCGGTGATCAGGACATCGCCAAAGTGTCCATCGTGGGCGTGGGCATGAGGAATTACGCGGGCATTGCCTCCACCATGTTTCAGATCATGAGCAAGGAAGGCATCAACATGATGATGGTGACCACTTCAGAGATCAAGGTTTCTGCCGTGATTGCCGCCAAATATACGGAACTGGCTGTACGCGCCCTGCACGACGCCTTTGCCTTGGACAAGGACAACCTGCCCCAGGAAGAGGACTGAAGTATGGCCCAGATCATCATCTACGACACCACGCTCCGGGACGGCACACAGGCGGAAAACTTCAACCTTTCGCTTGAGGACAAGATCAAGATCTGCCGGGAACTGGACAGCTTTGGCATTGACTACATAGAAGGCGGCTGGCCCGGCGCAAACCCGCTGTCCACCGCCTTTTTTGAGCGCATGAAGGGCATTACCCTGCGCCATGCCCAGCTTGCCGCCTTTGGCTCCACCCGCCATGCGGGCAACCCACCGGAACAGGATGTGAATCTGCAGGCGCTTCTGGCGGCAAAAACGCCTGCCATCACGATCTTTGGCAAGAGCTGGGACATTCACGTTACCGATGCCTTGCGCATCAGTCTGGACAAGAATCTGGAGATCATTGAGGATTCCCTGGCCTTTTTGCGACCGCAAGTCGCGCACCTCTTTTACGACGCCGAGCATTTTTTTGACGGCTTCAAGGCCAACCAAGACTATGCCCTAGCAACGCTTGACCGGGCCGTGGCCGGTGGCGCGGAGTTGCTCTGCCTCTGCGAAACCAACGGCGGAACCCTGCCCGGAGAACTGGTGGAGATCATCCGCACGGTGCAGCAGCACTTTGCCGACAAGGGTCAGGAGATTCCTCTGGGCATTCATACCCACAACGACGCGGAATGCGCGGTAGCCAACTCCCTCATGGCTGTGCAGACTGGCGCGGTCATGGTTCAGGGCACGATCAACGGGTACGGCGAACGCTGCGGCAACGCCAACCTGACCTCCATCATTCCAGCCCTGGAACTGAAGCTGGGTCTGCACTGCAACGCGGGAACCCGGTTGCACCAGCTCTACGACACCACCCGTCTGATCAACGAGCTGGCCAACCTGCCGCACAACCGGTATCAGCCCTACGTGGGTGACGCCGCCTTTGCCCACAAGGCTGGAGTCCATGTGAGCGCGGTACTGAAGAATCCCATGACCTACGAACACATTGATCCGGAAAAGGTGGGCAACGAGCGCCATATCCTGATTTCCGACCAGTCAGGCCGGTCCAACATCCTGATGAAGGCAGAGCGCTTTGGTCTCCAGCTCCGGCCAGACGATCCGCACATGGCTTCCATCATCTCCGAGCTGAAGAACATGGAAACCCAGGGCTACCAGTATGAGGCCGCAGAGGCGAGCTTTGAACTGCTGATGCGCCGCGCCCTGGGCCTGCGCCGCAAGTTCTTTGAACTGGAAGCCTTTAGCGTGTCGGATCACAAGTACAGCATGAACAAGGAGCCGCTCACCGAGGCCACCATCCGCCTGACTGTGAACAAAACCGAGGCCCATACCGCGTCCATGGGCGACGGCCCGGTGAACGCCATGGATCTGGCCCTGCGCAAGGCCCTGACCCGCTTCTATCCCACCCTGAAGGATATGAAGCTCGTGGACTACAAGGTCCGCGTGCTCACCGGTCAGGACGGCACAGCCTCCAAGGTGCGTGTCCTGATTGAAAGCAGCGACGAAACCGGTCGGTCCTGGGGCACAGTGGGTGTGTCCTGCAACATCATTGAGGCGAGCTGGCAGGCTTTGGTTGACAGCATCAACTTCAAGCTCTTGCAGGATGAGCAGGCAGGGAAACTCTCCCCTGCCGCCTGACGCGGTTCAGGAGCAGACTGCCCTGAACTGGCGTCTGCGCTGCCTGTGGCTGGCCTTGCCTGCGCTCTGCCTGCTTGTTTGTGATTTTTTTCCGTCTTTTCGTTCGCCTGCGCCGCAAGTGGTCTTCTGGCCTGCAGGGGCTGTTGCGCCGCAGGCAGGCCAGTCTGGCTCCTGTCTGTTGCCGCCAGACTATGCGCTCTTTTACGGTGAAGCCCTGGACATCAACCGGGCCAGTGCCCGTGATCTGGAGCTTTTGCCGGGCATTGGCCCGGTGCTGGCGGCGCGTATCGTGGCAACCCGTGAACAACACGGTCCCTTTGCTGGTCCAGAAGCCCTGCTTGCCGTGCCCGGCTTTGGCCCGGTGCGCCTGGCCCGCCTGAAAGAGCAGGTCTGTGTATGCGAGTAACCGGGAATTGCCTTGATGAGAGGGAGAATCCCGCCCCATGTATGGCAACGATGCTCCCTTTTTCTTCGAGTACACTTCGCAGGAACAATACTTCTCACAGACAGGAAAGGAAGAGGCAGGCTCAAACAGTGTCGTATACCCTCTTTTCCTGAAAGCCCCATCCCTGATACTGCTTCGCTTTCAAATGGGGAGAACCGGGCAGATTGCCATGTTTCATTCATTCATAAAACAAGTATAGAGCAATTCCGTTTTCACTTTTTATGTCATGTTGAGCGAAGCGAAGCATCTCCTGCCGCCTTCTCGGTATTCTCCATGAGATTCTTCAGCGCTTCGCGCTTCAGAATGACAGTAAAAAGACAAAGCGGAAACTCTCTAAAATGAAAACGGAAACACTCTAATATACCCTGTGAAAGGAATGGCTATTCAAAACCTGTTCCCTGGTACGGTACATTTGCCAGACTATATCTACATCTGCGAAGATGCAGGCACATTTTGTCGGACTATTGATGATGAAAGTATAAATCTTATTATTACATCTCCCCCTTATAATATAGGAAAATCGTATGAATCCAAAACAAGTATTAACAGTTATATTGAAAATCTTGAGCCTTTACTGAAGGAATTTGTACGTATCTTGGCAAAAACCGGAAGTCTGTGTTGGCAAACCGGGAACTTTGTAGAAAAGGGAGAAATATACCCACTTGACATTTACTTTTACCCTTTTTTCAAAAAACTTGGCCTACATTTACGGAACAGAATAATCTGGCACTTTGGTCATGGATTACACTGTTCTAAACGATTCAGTGGAAGATACGAGACACTACTTTGGTTTACCAAAGAAGACAACTATACTTTCAATCTTAATGATGTGCGAGTTCCTGCAAAATATCCAGGGAAACGGCATTTCAAAGGTGAGAAAAAAGGACTGATTAGTGGAAATCCCAAGGGAAAGAATCCTGAAGATGTGTGGGAACTGACATTGGCCCGCCTACATGATGATTGGGAATCCCAGTTTTGGGATATTCCCAATGTCAAAGCCAATCACCCGGAAAAAGTGGATCACCCCTGCCAGTTTCCGGTTGAGCTGGTTGAGAGGTGTGTGTTAGCTTTAACCAATGAGAATGATATTGTCTATGACCCTTTTGCTGGAGTTGGTTCCACTCTCATTGCTGCACTCAAGAATGGACGTATCGCGTATGGAACAGATACAGAAGAGAAGTTTGTCAATATAGGTAAAGAAAGAATAGAAAAGTTGAGGAATGGAACTCTGGTAACAAGACCAATACATCAGGAAATTTATAAACCTGCGGTAACAGACAAGATAGCTCAAATACCTAACGAATGGGGTAAAAAGTGAAAATTGCAAAGATATACAGCCATTTGAATGGATATGAATGAGAGCGGTGAAAGCAGTCATGGAGAAGACCGGGAAGGAGGCAGGAGATGGACTTTTACCGTGCTTCGCACTGAAAGACTTTTACCGTGCTTC
>CAMNHX010000083.1 GCA_946539945.1 uncultured Desulfobulbus sp.
GGGGCCGGGGATGGAAGCATTCCGGGTCAACACGGAACAGGGTTTCCACATCCGCGCAGGCCGCCAAAAGGACTGTGGGTGCGCCGTACTCCTTGCTGCCCGGTGCAGCGCAGAGGCGCTGGGCTACCTCCCTTTGCAGCATCAGCACAGCCGAATGCAGGCAGTCTCTCTGCGCAAGCAGCCGGAACAAAAAGGGCGTGGAAATGGAGTAGGGCAGGTTTGCCACAAGTTTCAGCCGTTCTCCCGAGGGACACAGGTCAGCCAGTTGCAGGTCAAGCACGTCGGCATGGATCAGCCGCACGTTCTCCGGCAGGTCCCCGGATTCCTGATGCAGCCGGATAATGCCGCTGTCCGCCTCAATACCCACAACTTCGCGGACAGCAGCGGCAAGCGGTCTGGTCAGCGCACCCAGTCCCACGCCTACCTCCAGCACGCGGTCTTCCGGCTGGAGCGCCGCAAGATCCACAATGCGGCGGGGGATGGTCCTGTCCACCAGAAAATTCTGGCCCAGCTTCTTGTGGGGGGCAAGACCGCGTTCTTGCAGGAGTTGTCTGGTTTGCCGTCTGTCCATTCGTCTTTTCAATCCTGTGGCGGTTTTCGTGTTGCGCATCAGTGCAGTGCTGCCCGGGAATACACGTCCTCGTTTGGCCCGCTCTGACAGCCGGTCTGAAAGGCGTAAAAGCCTGCCAAGGCAATCATGGCCGCGTTGTCGGTGCAGAACTGCAGCGCAGGCAGAAAAACCCGCAAGCCTTCCTCAAGGCCACGGGCCTGCAAGTGTGTCCGCAAACGCTGGTTGGCCGCCACGCCGCCTCCCAGAACCATCTGTTGATGGCTGTTCTTATGCGCTGCTGCGATGCTCTTTTCCACCAGCACTTCAACCACTGCCTCCTGAAAGGAGGCGCAGAGGTCTGCGGTCATGGCAGCATCCGGCCTGCCAGTCTGCGGCAACACCTTTCTGACTGCGGTTTTCAGACCGCTGAAGCTGAAGTCAAAGGCATCCCTGTCCAGCCAGGAACGGGGAAAGCGAAAGGCCGCAGGGTTCCCCTGCTCTGCCTGCCTGGCAATGAGCGGCCCGCCGGGATAACCCAGACCCAGCATCTTGGCCACCTTGTCAAAAGCCTCGCCTGCAGCGTCGTCCCGGGTGCGGCCCATGCAGACAAAGCGGGTTGGACTGTCCACGCGAAAAAGCGCGGTGTTGCCGCCAGAGACCAGAAGCGCGGTATAGGGAAAGTCCGGCGCTTCCGCTTCCAGCAGACAGGCCAGAAGATGGCCAGCCAGATGGTTCACGCCCACGCAGGGCAGATTCCGGGCCAAGGCCACAGCCTTGGCAAAGGTGAAGCCCACCAGCAGAGAGCCGACCAGCCCTGGCCCCTGCGTTGCCGCCACCAGCCCGATGTCTGCCAGTGTGCAGCCTGCCTGCTGCAAGGCAGCTTCAGCAACAGCTTGCACCATCTCAATGTGCCGACGGCTGGCCAGTTCCGGCACGATGCCGCCAAAGGGGGTATGAATGTCGTTTTGTCCGCTGATGCAGTTGGACAACACGCGGCGTTCCACCGCGTCCACCACTGCCGCTGCAGTGTCATCACAGGAGGATTCAAGCGCAAGCACCAACATGATCAAACCTTGCCAAATCCGGGAATGGACAGCATTTTTTCCAGCCTCTTCAAAAGCAACATGGCCAGACTCATCCAAAGCCTGTACGCGCACCGTTGGGCATCATCAATAATCCTGACGGCGTTCCGGCACAAATCATTCGTTTTCGCATAAACGATCACGCCTTCCATAGCGACGGCATCTTTCTTCGCGTCTTCGCGTTGCTGGTTGCAAGAATCCGCTCCGAGTCGGCGGCCCGCGCTTTCTTCCCTCAATCGCAGCGCCCCAACACCGCGCAGGCGTTGCACTTGCCAAACCCGAAGGCGTTTTTCAGCACAAATTCCTGCTCCACATCCCGGAACCCTTCGGCCACGCAGTCGAGCGGCATCTCCGGGTCGGACCGAATAGTTGATGGTGGGCGGCACGCGACCGGAACGCAGACCGTGCAGGGCGAAGACGGTCTCGACGGCGCTGCCTGCTCCCTTAATCAGGTAGAACAGGGCCTTCCAGACAGCGGCAAGTTGCAGGAACAGATTTTCCATGGAACAAGGGCAGAAACACGAAACAGGGGGCGCGGGACTCAAGTGGCCCGCTCCGGAAAGTGCAGTGAAAGAAAGGAGAGCTACTTTTTCAGAGAGTACTTTTCGATCAGCTTTTGCCAGTCTGGTGAGTCCATGAGCTTTTTCAGGCTGGCATTGACCTTGGCAAGCAGTTCGGTATCTTCCTTGCGCACAGCATAGCCAAAGTCTTCTTCCGGCATTCCGAAGTCGCCCAGAATTTTTACCTGCTTTCTGGAAACCGCGTCATGGGCCGGGGCATCGTCCATGGCAGCGGCGTCAAGGCGTCCGTTCAACAGGTCTTCTACTGCCAAGGGTGAGGAGTTGTAGAGCCGCAAGGTCGTCTTGTAGCCCTTGGATGCGATTTCTTCCTTCAGCCACTTGGCCTCTGGCGTGCCCTGCTGTACGCCCACGCTTTTCCTGTCTGTGAAGAGTTCCCAGATGTCCAACCTTGAGTTGCGGGGCACAACCATGACCACCTTGATAACCCAGTAGGGTTCAGTGAAGGCCACCTGTTTCTTGCGCTCCTCGTTGATGGTCATGCCTGAAGCAATGATGTCGATTTTCCGGGTGAGCAGGCTGGTGACAATGCCGTCCCATGCCATGGGTACATGGGTGACTGTCATGCCCAGGTCTTTGGCGATCCAGTTCATGGCGTCTACGTCAAAGCCGCTGGGCTTGCCGGTTTCATCGATAAAGGCAAAGGGCGGGAAGTTGGCGTCAATGCCGTTGACGAGTTTCCGGGCGGCCAGGGCCGGAGTAGCCAAAAGAGAAAAGACGCACAGGGAAAGGGCAAGAACAAGCAGTTTGTGCATGATGGGGTTCCTTTGGGTTTGGAATGGACGAAAGGGAAGAGATCAGACCGCATTTCCCTTGGTCAGGCGAGATTAGAACCCTGGCGGATGGCGTCAAGGGTAGGCTCCTGCTGCAAAGGGACCGCCCAAAGGAACAAGTCTGATTTTCGCTGCAACATGTCCAAAAAGGAAAGGTAACAGTGAGGACAGGGTCATATTCCTTGGTTTCACCGCAGGTGTGTGGCAATCCTTGCCGCACGCTGGACAACATACAAGGAGCGCAAATGTACGCAACCAAAAAAGGACAGCGTCGTGCCGTCTGTGCTTGCCCTGACCGGCAAGTGTTTCATGCCCTCCAATCCATCCTGATCCTGCCTTTGCCTGTTTTTCCGTCCTGCAGGATATACCGTGTCAGATCATTGCCATATCATGGCAGTAATACAGACTTCTTCCTGAATCAAAGGGATGAACAGGAGATAACGCTGCTGTCTCATACATTTGAGTATCTCAATTTTCAGCACATTTCCGTTTGCAATTTTTCTGTCATGCTGAATTGAGCAAAGCGGAGTTAAGCATATCCTTCCGTCTTCTAGGTATTCTTCAGGAAATTAACTTTTACAATGCTTCGCACTGAAAAGTAATCGCTTCGCTCGTCAGAATGAGAGTAAAAAGATAAAGCGGAACTGCTCTAAAAAACAAGAGAGTGTTCCCTGAAAACGAGAACTGGACAGTTGGAAATTCCGGTATTTTCCGCTGTTTCGTCTCATGTGTTTTCTGGATTTTCTCTCTGCCTTACTCCGTGCTGCAAACAAGAGTTGGAATGTCATAATGCTGTATTGCATCAATCTGATTTTTTCTTGCAGATTCTGTGAGACAGGAGTAGGCAGATGTATCCAGAAGTGAAGAAGCGGAAAAAGAAGAACCCGCAAGCGCGCCCGCGCTATTGAGTGTATGCCAGGCAAGTGTGTGAGGAGGTGGCACGGGCGCTTGCAGGAATGAGAGGCGGCGCTGCTCCGCCGGGGGAAAGGCATCTGGTGCGCCGCAGTTGCCGCATCAGATGCCGCAGCAAGGGAGAAGTCCTCCTTTGGGTTGGGCGGCGCGGTGAACTGCGGAATCCGGGGCCGCCAAGTTTTGCGGTGCTGTATTCCCTGTTCCGGCAGACCCCTGTGCCTGCCGAAAATTTGCGCCTACTGTACCGGGTCAGAGTTGTCCCGACTGTCATTTTGGGCAGATTTCCCTGTCTTTCCCGCTGTGGTTTCACCAGAACCGGCGTGCGCAAAATGTCAGCACAAATTCCTGCAATGCAAGCGGGCCAAAGGGCTTTCGGCTATGGTGCAGTCGTTGCTTGCGGAACGGCTTGTGGGTGTCCGGCTCCGCAGACGGACTGCACGGGTGACCGTTTTCCTTGGGCGGAAAACCCGTGCAGATTTTTTTTGCCCTGCGCCAGACAGGGAAAGGCAAGGCCGGAAAAGCGTGCAGACTGGACAGTTCCGGTCTGCCGTGGTACGCTCCGGTCTTTCCTTTTTTGTCCTGAATGGCGCACATGAAACAGAACATCCTTCTTACCGGCTTCATGGGCGCGGGCAAGAGCAGTACAGCCCGTGCCCTGGCAGATCTGACCGGCCTGTTTGCCGTGGACACCGACGACCTGATCGAATCGCTTTTGCACTGCTCCATCAAAACCCTGTTCAGCAACCAGGGTGAGGTCGCCTTTCGCGCCCAAGAGCAGCGGCTGGCAAACTGGATCCACTCCTCTCTGGATCACACCATCATTTCCACAGGCGGCGGCTTTCATCAGGTGTCCAACCTCATGGACCTGGGTCAGGTCTGCTTTCTGGACGCCAGCTTTGACGTCATTTGCCGCCATCTGGGCGTGGGAAGCAACAGCAGCCAGACCGCCACTCGTCCCCTGTTCCAGAACCCGGAATCCGCAAAAAAACGCTACGAGGAACGCCTGCCCTTGTACCGGCAAAAGGCGCATCACCTGATCCCAGTGCCTGCCGAACAGAACAGCCGTGACACAGCCCGGTACATCCGGGACCTGCTTTTGAGCCGCAAGCTGCTGCCTAATCCCTGAAGCCTTCACCAGAAAAACGCCATGCCCAACATTGCCGCATCCAGCTTTCTGGACAGCACCTTCCGCAAAATCTACCCGCAGGACAATGACTGGCGGGAACAGGCCAAAAAACGCCTCTCCGAACTGACCATGCCCTTTTGGGCCTTGGGTGATCTCATGGATCTGGCCGTGGAACTGGCCGGAATCACGCGCTCCCTGAAACCGCCCACAGCCCGCAAACAGGTGGTTGTAATGGCAGGCGACCACGGCGTGACTGCGGAAAAGATCAGCCCCTATCCGGTCGAGGTGACTGGGCAGATGCTGCGCAACGTGGTCAATGGCGGCGCAGGCATCAACGCGCTGGCCGGGCAGGCTGGCGCAGGGATTACCCTGGTTGACATGGGTGTGCGGAATGACTTTCCTGATCTGGTTGCCAGTGGGGCGCTCATTGTCAAAAAAATCGGGCGCGGTACAGACAACATCCTGCACGGCCCGGCCATGAGCCGCACCCACGCGGTCATGGCGGTGGAGGCGGGTATTGCCCTTGCCAACCAGCTTGCAGACAGTGTGGACCTCTTTGCCACCGGAGAAATCGGTATCGGCAATACCACGCCTAGCACAGCCATTGCCGCAGTCATCACTGGCAAGCCTGTGGCTGAACTGACCGGGCGCGGCTCTGGCCTGGACAACAGCGGACTGGCGCACAAGGTGGAGGTCATTGAAGCAGCCTTGGCCCGTAACACGCCAGACAAAAACGATGCTCTGGACGTGCTTGCCAAGGTGGGGGGCTTTGAACTGGGTGGTCTTGCGGGCCTGATCCTGGGCGCAGCAGCCAACCGCAAGCCTGTGGTGGTGGATGGCTTCATTTCCACGGCAGCCGCGCTTTTGGCCTGCAAACTGGAGCCTTTTGCACGTGACTTCATCTTCTGTGGCCATGCCAGCGCTGAACCGGGACACGCGGCCATGTGCGCCTTTTTGGGCAAAAAACCACTCTTGCAACTGAATATGCGCCTGGGCGAAGGCACAGGCGCGGTGCTGGCAATGAACATTGTCGAGGCAGCAGCCAAGGTGCTTGGCGAGGTTGCCACCTTTGCGGAAGCCAGCGTCTGCACGGCCAATCTGGCCTGAACTTTAGTCTTTTGGAGAACTCGTATGCTGCACTCTCTTCTTGCCTGCTCTGTTCTGATCCTGATTGCTTTGGTCGCGCCTGCTCCGGCAGGGGCAGCAGACAGCCAGGCAGTTCACGTCACCTACACCGTACCCGCCAACCTCTCTGCCGAGGAAAAGAAGTGGTATGAAACCTTCCAGAAAGGCAACATGCTTGCCGACGGCTGGGTGCATATCTCCACAGACATCCTGACACGGATTCCTGCGGAGGAGCGACCGCACCACCAGAAAAATCTGCTCCAACTGGGCGACAAGATCGGGCGGGAGTGGTGCAAGGATAACAAAACCCGCAAAATCAACACAGATATGTTGAAAAAATGGGGCAAGATACTGAAAGACGCCTCCAGAAAAAGCCCGGGTGAGCTGGATAGAGCGCTTGCCAACATCAACCGGCAGGTGGATGGCGCTTTGAAGAAGTGAACAGTCCTTGGCAACAAGGGTATGAAGCGCTTGACCCCGGATGCAGGGTATTGTCCAAGGATTTGCAAATCGACGAACTTGAGGGAATCTTAGAAAGTTCTGAACTTGCGTTGTTCAACGTATGGGACATTCATAAAAACAGTAATTCAGTCTATCGGCTATTTTGCAAGATTCCCTCAAGAAAGAAAATCAACTCTGCACCGTTTAAGGAAGCGCTGGTTTCTTTTTTATCTGGTATGCCAAAATTTGGTTCCTCGCTGTTTCAAACGGGTAGTGGGAACTTGAGTTTTGCGCCGAGGAGGGAGAGCATGGAGATGGGGTTCTTTGTCGTGCGGTAGCCGTGCACCCGTAAGGGTATCTTGCAAAATTTATCTAATAAAGTCCAATCATCTTTATTGAAATTGCATTAGAGCGTTTCCGTTTTCATTTTTTATGTCATGCTGAACGAAGCGAAGCATCTC
>CAMNHX010000084.1 GCA_946539945.1 uncultured Desulfobulbus sp.
AAAGCACCGTCATCAACACAGACACCGGCATAGATTCCATGGGCTTCGTGCTGGTCATCTGCAAGCTGGAGGCCATGTTCGACGTGCGCATCCCCGAGCGCCAGTGGAAGAAACTCTCCACCCTTGGCGATGTAGTGAGCGCCATCTACAGCAGGCTCCCCAAAGAGCAGCAGAATTAACAGCCGGTCCGCAGACGAAAGGCAGCAAAGGCAGCGCAGACGAGAGGCAGAAGCTGCGGCAGCGCAGACGAAAGGCATAAGCAATGAGTGTTTACGAGAGGCGTTTCCGCCTTAAAAGCTCGGACGTGGACAAGGACAGAAGGCTCAGGACCTCTGTCCTGTTTTCCATGCTCCAGGAGGCGGCCATAGCGCACACGGAAGAGCTCGGCATGGGCCGCGAAAAGACCCTGGACCGCGGGCTTTTGTGGATAGTTACCCTGCAGCGCGCCGAGATAGAGCGCATGCCGCTCTACGATGAGGACGAGCGACTCCTCCTGCACCGTTTCACTTCAGTGACTGCTGCTACCCTGAAGGGCACACTGATTATCGGCATGATACAGGGCACGATCTGCGGCATTGGTTTTGCCTTGGCAAAGATTGAGGGTGCGGTGTTCTGGGGCACGGTGATGGCAGTGCTCTCCTTTATCCCTGCCCTGGGCACAGCCCTGGTCTGGGTTCCTGCGGCCATTGTGCTGCTGGTCCAGGGTCAGTACTGGAACATGACGATCCTTTTGGTGATCTGCGGCGGTCTTGGGGGCAACATCGATAACCTGCTGCGCCCGCGTCTGGTGGGCAAGGACACAGAGATGCACGATCTTTTTGTGCTTTTCAGCACCTTGGGCGGCATCAGTCTGTTCGGCATTCTGGGGATTATTGTGGGGCCGATTATAGCCGCGCTCTTCATCACGCTCTGGGAGATGTATGGCCGGGCCTTTGGCGCGTATTTGCCCAGTGTTGGTCCCGACACGGTTCCAGGTCTGCGGGGGAGTCCGCCTGCCGGGCCGGAATCTGCCCCGGAGGTGGCGGATTCTGCGTCGTCCGTGCTCCCAACAGAAGCGCCCCAGAGTGGTCAGTCTGCCCAGTCTCCCGGACTGCCCGGAAAGCCGGACCAAGGCAGGAGGAGCGGTAAAAAATCCAAGGCAAAGAGGCGCAGACGCCGGTGAAGCTGTCTCGTAGAAATATAGAGCATTTCCGTTTGCATTTTTCCTGTCATGTTGAGCGCCGCGACTTTTCAGCAAAGCGGGAAGAGAGGTTGCGGGTTGAAAGCGCATAACTTTCAACCCATCACCTGGTTTGGTCTGCCGGTGTACTTGACCGCAGGCGCGACTCTGCACCAGAGTGCCGACCCCGGTGGCAGGCGTGGTCTTCTTTCCCGAAGTGATTCAGGGATGTTGTCTTGCTCCTGAACGCGGTAGGAATTCCCAGCCTTTAGAGCGGTTCCGCTTTGTCTTTTTATTGTCATTCTGAAGCGCGAAGCGCTGAAGAATCTCATGGAGAATACCGAGAAAGCGGCAGGAGATGCTTCGCTTCGCTCAGCATGACATAAAAAATGAAGACGGAACCGCTTTAGGCGGGGGAGGATGTCAATCGCCTCTGCCGCAGCAGACCAGGCAGGGAGAGCAGCGCGGCCAGCACAAGAACTGCTGCCAGATAACCCGGTCCCCAGCGCAGGGCTGCCTGAAAGGCCAGGTTTTCTACCTGACTTGCCGGGGCATTCGGGCAGTGCAGGGCGACAAGCGCCTCCTCGTGGCGCAGCAGCACGGCAAAGCCTATGCCCAGAACGCCGTAAGCCAGATTGAAGACCATGCTCTTGAAGCTGAGTACCGTGGCCCGCTGGCTGGAGGGAGTCAGCGCATTCAGATAGTGGCTGGTAAAGAAGGAAGTCAGCATCAGACCCACAAAGACCCCGGCCATGGGCAGAACCCCGTACATCGGGATGAAGCAGCCCACCAACCAGAGCAGGCCCGGCATGAGCAGGGACAAGAGCAGGGCATTCCAGCCCGGAGACAGGCGTTCTGCCATGAACCGCGCCAGCCGGGGCACAGCCAGTCCCAAAAGTGCCACACCTGAACCAATCAGCCCGAAACTGGCGTCTGGCAGGCCGATCAATCGGTAATAGGGGCTGGTCAGGCTGGCCAGAAAGCGCAGGACATGATCCAGACTCATGGCCAGCAAAACCACGGTCAGGGCCAAGGGCGCACGCAGGAGCCACAGTCCGACCCGCCAGGTGCGGAGCGTCAGAACCACCAGAACCCGCCGGGCGTGCAGACCGTCCGGTTCAGCGCTTCTGCCGCCGGGTTCCCGCATCCCCAGGCTTGTCCCAAGGGCGCAGAGGGCAAAGCCCAGGGTGCAGAGCAGGGGCAGGCGCATGGACAGCCCGTGTTCCAGTCGCAGGCTTGTGCCAGTTGCCGCAAGCAGCCGGTTCAGCAGGTTCTGATCGTAGAGCGCCGCGCCTGCTGTCATGGCGAGGATGAAGGCCAGACTCTGGATGCGCATCTTCCAGTCCAGAACCAGGGGCCACTGTCCAGCCAGACCGTATTCCACCAAAGTATCGTAGGCCAGAGCCTCATCGCTGCCGCTGGACATGGCCTCTGCCAGACCTCCCAAAACACGGCTGATCAGAAAGGTCCAGAACACCAGAGCGCCCCTGCCTGCAGGAGTCAGGACCAGGAGCAGCAGGGACAGCGAGTGCAAGGCAGCAGCAACTGCCAGCAAGCGCTTTCGGCCCCAAAAGTCAGCCAGTGCGCCAGAAGGAACTTCGGACAGCACAATGGTGCAGGCCCAGACTGTGTTCAGGAGCGCAAACTGTTCCAGAGTCAGCCCAAAGTCCAGAAAGAGTACGGTGAAGACCGGATAGTAAAAACGGGCATGGAAAAAGGCCCGGAAGGCGAGAAAACGCCGGATATTGGGCAAGCGTAAGGGCGAGAGGTCTGTTTCCGGCATGGGCGTGCTTCTGGTTTGCGCAGAGGTTACTGCCCTGCCTGCGGCTTTGGCGTCTGGCCAGACTCTGTGGAACTGCCTGTAGGCGCGGCCTGCTCCGCGCCCGGCTTTGATGACGCATTGCCCGCGCTTTCAGTTGCCTTTGCATTGTCCTTGGACAGCGCATTGTCAGCGCTTACAGTCGTCTTTTCAGTCGCCTTTGCGTCAGTTTTTGGTGATGCGCTCCCAGTCCCTTCTGCCGCTCCGGGTGTGTGCTTCCCTCTCTGGAACTGGTTGACCGCCCGGTTGTGTTCGGCAAGTGTCCGGGAAAACACATGACTGCCGTCGTTTCTGGAGACAAAGTACAGGGCCTCTGAATCAGCCGGATGCAGGACCGCCTCCAAGGCTGCCTTGCCGGGGCTGCAAATCGGTCCGGGCGGCAGGCCCTTGATCACATAGGTGTTGTGCGGGGTAGGCTGGCGCAGATCAGCCTTGCGCAGTCTGCCGCGCCAGTCCGCGCCCAGACCGTAAATGACCGTGGGATCGGATTGCAGCGGCATCCCCAGTTTGAGCCGGTTCAGAAAGACCCGTGCCACCAGCGGTCTCTCGCTGGCCTTGCCGGTTTCCTTTTCCACCACCGAGGCCAGGGTGACAATCTCGTGCTGGGTCAGGCCAGACTGTTCCACCCCGGACAGGCCCTTCCAAACCTGCTGGAATTGCCGCACCATGCGGCGGATCAGAGCCTTTTCCTTCTGGCCCTTATCCATGAAGTAGGTTTCCGGGAACAGGTAGCCTTCCAGATTGTCCACCTTGAGTCCCAGTTCGCGCACAAAGGCCGGGTCGCGGCAGAGGCGCAGGAACTCTGCTGCATCTGCATAGCCGCCTGCTGCAAAGACAGTGGCAATCTGCTCCAGCCGCCAACCCTCCACAACGGTCACAGGATGCCGGTCAACCTCGCCCCGGGCAATTTTCCGCAAGACCTCTGGCGGCGTCATGCCCGGCGCAAACCTGTACTCTCCGGCCTTGAGCTGTCCGGCCAGACCGGAGAAGCGCAGCCAGAGCAGACAGCGGAAATCCTTGGGAGCCAGTCCTTTTTCCGCCAAGAGAGCGCTGACCTGACGCAGGTTTGCGCCCTTGGGAATCTGCACGGTGACAGTATTCTGCGAGGTGTGGGTGGTGAACTTCCAGAACCAGAATCCCAAACCAGCGCCCAAGGCGCAAAGTGCCAACAGCCCCAAGGCCAGCCAGCGCAGGCGGGATCGGAATCGCTTTGCGGGCTTGGGGGCCAGCGTGTTCGGAACAAAGGGTCTTGCGGGCCGTCTTGTCGGGACAGGTGCGGCTTCGGGACGCCTGTCTTCGGGTCTTTCGGTTTCCGGCATGGCTGCTTCCTCCCAAAAAGAACGATTTTCAGAATTGCCTGTGCGTTGCGAGTTGCGAGTTGTGAGTTGCGAGTTTTCAAGGTTCAACTTTCAGCGCTTGTAATACGACTTGCTACTCGAAAAAATCCTCATCGATCTTCTTCAGGTACAGTGTTTCCTCCACCCGGCAGCCCACGCCGTAGCGGATCATCAGTCGCACCAGTTGTTCACCATCAATGAGTACGATGCGCTTGTCCACCAGCCCAGCATCTTCCTGGGCAGCCTTGGAGAAGGACGAGGTGGTGACAAAGAGTCCCTTGGTGGCCTTGAAGCGCGAGAGCGAACCAGCGAAGTTGCGGATTTCCGGCGAACCCACCGTGTTGCCGTCCGCGTAGCGCTTGGCCTGCACGTAGATGCGGTCCAGGCCCAGAGCGTCTTGATAGATCACGCCGTCCACGCCGTGATCACCGCTCTTGCCCAAGGCGCGGCCTGCCTCGGCAAGGGAGCCGCCGTAGCCCATCGCCACCAAAAGCTGCACCACCAAGCGCTCAAAAAAGGCCGGGGACTTGTCCAGAATCCGGGCCAGCAACTCCTGGGCCAGTGCGTTTTCCAGCTCTGCATGGGCTGCACGGATGGCCTCGTCCGGGGTTGCGGCATCCGCCTCCAATGCCGAGCTTGCCGTGTTGCCTTCGGAAAACACGGACGTGGTTTTATGTGATGCAGAGCCACCCCGAAAGGCTACAAATTCGGGAAACCGCTGAAGATACCGTACGTCAATCCGGGGCGGGTTTTCATTCAACACCTCTTTACCTCGCTCCGTGATGTGGTAACATCCCTGCCAGGTACGCACCATCAACCCCGCCTTATACAGATAGGTTTTCGCCCAGCTCATGCGACTGCGGAGGACGCTTTGCTTGCCGGAAGGCAAGAGTTGCCCCCGTTCCTCTGCAGTCAAATGAAACTCGTCCGCCAGCTTGTCACAGGCGTCGGTTATTTTGATGTCCCCCGGCGCGGCTATCCGTAACAGGGGAAGCATCAGTGTTTGAAAATCGGGAATAGCCATATCGTATCACTCCCCCAGACCTCAATGTCATCAACTTAAAGAATTGTGTTGAATTTCGGGATCTTGTCCGTAGGGGCGGTTCGCGAACCGCCCCTACGGAATTTCTCTCTACCCACATGAAACAGCGAGGAACCTGATCCCTTTCAGCGTTGCGGCAGGCGGGGAAAGGTCGTTTGCCGCTGAATGGGAGCGTGTTGCGGCTGGACTGGCTGCTGTTCCTGAGCTTCCCGGATTTGTGACCGCTCCTGGCCTGCCAACGGTTCCAGCCGCTGAATCCGGCCATTGGCAAAGCGGAGCGGTGTTTCCGGGAAGTCACTTTGCGTCAGCCGGGCCATTTCACGGAAGACCTGCTGCTGCGGATCAAGCATCAGCCCGGCCTCCTTGGTCTGCCGGGTGGAAATGACCTGCGCTTCAAGAAAGCGCCCTGTCCTGTCCACCTCAATGGACAGGATAGGAGCCAACCCCAGGGCGCCGCTCAAGTTGAACATGCCATAGGTGTTGAAGTTGCCCAGACTGTAGGCAATCAGGCGATCCTGATACAGTTCCACAGCCCGGGTCACGTGCGGGCCATGCCCCAGAACCAGGTCTGCGCCAGCGTCAATCATCCTGTGGGCAAACTCATAGACATTGCCCCGGTTTTCTCCCAGAAAGAGTTCGCTGCGGCGCGGCACATGCGTATGGCTTGAACCTTCCGCGCCGCCGTGGAAGGACACGATCACCACATCCGCCTGCTGGGCCAGCCTGCGCACCAGGGCCTGGGCCTCGGGAATTTTGTTGATGTTCATCATGTCGCGGTTGGGCGCAAAGGCGGCAAAGCCGTAACGGACGCCGTTTACCATGAACAGGGCAGCAGGCTTTTCCACCTGTCCCGCGTACTGGATGCCGACCCTGTCCAGCGTGGCTGTGGTGGCGGCACGACCTGCCGGGCCAAAGTCATTGGCGTGGTTGTTGGCAATGCTCAACAGGTTGAAGCCTGCATCCCGGATAATCTGGCCGTAGCGTTCCGGCATACGGAAGGCAAAGCAGCGGCCAGAGCTGGATGCGCCACACTTGCCCGACTGCCCGTGATCGAGCAGGGCGCCTTCCAGATTGCCGAACACAATATCGCCCCGCAGATGGGAGGCAACGCGGGCAAAGCTGTTCCGCCCGTCGTCTGGCGGGAGCAGGCTTTCCGAGGGAAAGGCTGTGCCGATCATGATGTCGCCAACAGCAACGATTTTGAGGGTCCGGGTTTCTGGAGTCAAGGCCAGAGCTTCTGACTCTGCCGCGCCACAGAAGAGCAGCGCAGCCAGAACACAAATGGCAAGATGAGAAAGGTTCATGATGCTCCTTGAAGGTTGAGGTTGAAGCGGAAAACGAACAAGACAAGATTGGGCCTGTGCGATAATCCAGAGAATTTCACTTCAAAAAGTTTCCCTTCAAAATCCTCTCCCCTCATTTCCTCTGGGGCAGAAAGTGAAGAGTGAAGAGATATAAAGTTATAGCGTTTCCGTTTTGTCTTTTTACGACTTTCCCGCTTCACTGGAAAGCCTGAAGCGCGAAGCGCCGACTTTGCAGTGCGAAGCGCGGTAACAGTCAATCTCCTGAAGAATACTGGGAAGACGGCAGGGATGCTTCACTCCGCTTCGCTCCGTTCAGCATGACAAACTCTTGCCCGCTTCGCTCAACATGAC
>CAMNHX010000085.1 GCA_946539945.1 uncultured Desulfobulbus sp.
TGCTCCGCTTGAGCAGCCTCGGCAGCCCGTCTCTTTTCTTCCTCTTGCCTCACCCGCTGGTCATAAGCGGCGCGTCTCTTCGGATCGCTCAAGACTTCATGGGCTTCATTGATCTCCTTGAAGCGGGCTTCAGCGTAGGAAGCCTTGTTCACGTCAGGATGGTATATGAGCGCCCGTTTGCGGTAAGCCTGCTTGATTGTTTTGTGGCTGGCATCCCGCGCCACGCCCAGAATTTTGTAGTAGTCTTTATACTTTTTCATGGAGACTTGTACGCCTGTGAGAGCGGCCAGGGCAGACTTTTCAGCGAAGCGGTAAAAGTCCATGGGTCTGCCCCTACCGGCACGTGTGGGGCATCATCCGCCGTATCGGTAGGGGCGCACCCGTGTGTGCGCCCCCGGCTGCTTTCCTGCATCACAACATACTTTCCGGGTCCACGTCAAGCTGCATGGTCACACCCGCAGGACAGAGACGGCTACGCTGTGCCGCCAGTCCAGCGCAGAGACTGTGCAGGGCGTTCAGGTTCCGGCTTTTCAGCAGGACCTGCCAGCGGGTACGGTCCCGAATCTTGACCAGCGGCGCAGGGGCAGGCCCCAGAACCACTGTTTCTCTTCCTTCCTGCCGCGCAAAGGCGGCAACAGCCTCGGCAGTGCTTTCCACCGCGCTGGCATCCCTGCCGCTGATGCGCAGGTTGACCAGGCGACTGAAGGGCGGATAGGCCAGTTCAGCACGCAAAGCCCTTTCTTCAGTGTACAGAGCAGCGTAATCATGCCGCTGCGCCAGCCGGATCGCGTAGTGTTCAGGCTGACTGGTCTGGATGAAAACCCGGCCCGGAATATCCCCCCGGCCTGCCCGGCCTGTCACCTGCTCCAACTGGGCAAAAACGCGCTCTCCAGCGCGAAAGTCCGGCAGACTCAAGCCCGCGTCCGCCCAAAGCACGCCCACCAGCGCCACGTGCGGGAAGTGCAGCCCCTTGGCGATCATCTGCGTGCCAATCAGAATATAAATTTCCCGATCCCGCATGGCAGAGAGCAGGGCCAGCAGATGCCGCCGGTTCTGGCTGCTGTCGCTGTCCACCCGCGCCACCCTGGCTTTGGGGAAAAAGGCGGCAATGTCCTCCTCAATGCGCTCTGTGCCTGAACCCCGGCCCTGCACCCGCTGCGAGCCGCAGGCCGGACACAGGATCTCCGGGCGTTCCTGAAAGCCGCAGTAATGGCACAAAAGCCGCTTCTGGGCGCGATGAAGGGTCAGGGAAACACGGCAGTGTCGGCATTCCAGAACATGGCCGCAGTCCTGACACTGCATGAAAGAGGCAAAGCCGCGACGGTTGAGAAAGAGCAGGGTTTGCAGGCCCTGGTCCAGGGTGTCCTGCATGGCTGTCAGGAGTTGCCCGGAAAAGAGCCTAACGCCAGATGGCCCTTCCTGTTTCATGTCAACCAGAGTCACCTGCGGCAAGGGATGCGGGTTGACCCGTTCCGGCAGTTCCAGCAGGCGGTACTTGCCGCTCATGGCGTGGTGGTAGCTTACCAAGGAGGGGGTGGCTGAACCCAGGATCACCGGGCATCCAGCCTGCTGCGCCCGCAGGACCGCCAGATCACGTCCCTGATAGGGCAGACCCTCTTCCTGCTTGTAGGAGCTTTCGTGTTCCTCATCCACAATGATCAGGCCCAGATTGGAGAGCGGGGCAAAGACTGCCGAGCGTGCGCCCAGAACCACTTTTGCCTTGCCGTGCAGGACCTGCTGCCACTGGTCAAGACGTTCACCCTTGCTCATGCCGCTATGCAGAACCGCGACCTGATCCCCGAAACGGGCGTGGACAACTGCTTCCAACTGCGCGGCCAAGGCGATTTCCGGGGCCAGCAGCAGGGCGCTTTGTCCCTGGTCCAGGGCCAGGGCAATGGCTTGCAGATACACTTCGGTTTTGCCACTGCCCGTTACGCCAAAGAGCAGGAAGGGCGCAAAGGTGCGAGCCAGAAGGGCTGTCCTGATCGCGTTCAGGGCGCGGGTTTGGGCGGGGTTCAGGGGCAGGGCTGCGCTTTTGGGGCGGTCCAGTCCGGCAAAGGGATCGCGGAAGACCGCTCTCTGGCGCAGTCCCAAAAGACCGCGTTTCACGAGGGACTTGCAGGCCGGAGCGTAAGCGGGCCAGACTTGCCGGAACTGTGCCCGGCTGACCTCTGCCGGGTCTCCGGCAAGCTGGCAAAAGAGTTCCAAGGCACGGCGTTCAGCCTTGCGCAGGTGCGGAACAGTGGTCTCAAGGCTGGAAAGATCAGGCAGGGCTGGCCTGTCAGAGTCAGGCGCAGTCTGGCACTGCGCCTGTGCCAAGAGTTCAGCCAGAGTACCTTGGGCCTGAAAGACGTCTTCGGTTTTGGCCTGCTCTCCTGTCCGCAGCAGCCCGGATTGCAGGGTGAGCAGTCCAGCCTTGATCAGAGTCAGGGCGATGCGCTGTTCTTTGGGGTTGGTCCAGAGTTTGCGGACTGCGGCTGGTCCCAGTTCGCCCTTTTCCAGCAGCAGAGGCAGCCAGGAGCAGGACTGGACCTGCGGACAGGCGGCAAGGATTGTCTCAAGGCTGGATCCGGGGTTCAGCAGCAGCCGTCTGCTGGTTCGCAGACCCGGAGCCAAGGGCAGGGCGGTGCGCATGACCTCGCCCAGAGGGATATGGTAATACCCGGAAATCCAACGGTAAAAAGGGATGAGGGCTGGCGGAAAAAAGGGCGCATCGCCCAGAACTTCCGCCAGCGGTCTAACCGTGAAGGCGCGGACTTCCTGCACCGCAGGTCCCAGCACATAGCCTGTGACCTGCCGCCTGCCCAAGGGCGCCCGCACGACAGAACCTGCCGGAATCTCGGCAGGCCCTTCAACAGGCGCTGCATAGGTCAGCGTATGTGGCAGCGGCGCATCCACCGCCACTTCATAGCAGGCTGTGCAGGCGCTTTCCACGCGCTTCAGTCCTGATTTTCCTGGCACACGTTCAGGAGATGTTCCCGAAAGTCGGGACCCAGTTGGGGATGGGCCAGGGCAAAGTCCACCACAGCCTTCAGATAGCCCAGTTTGTCGCCTGCGTCGTAGCGTTTGCCCTCAAACTCGTAGGCAAACATACCTTGGCGCTTGGCCAGTTCCTGAAGTGCATCGGTAAGCTGGATTTCGCCTCCATGCCCGGGTTCGGTTTTTTCCAGCAGATCAAAGATGTCGGGCATGAGCAGGTAGCGGCCAATGATCGCCATGTCCGAATCAGAGGTCCCGGGCGCGGGTTTCTCCACCATGCGACTGACGCGCCAGGCGCGTTCAAACTCGCTGGCCTCGCCCTCCACAATGCCGTACTGGTGAGTTTCATCCTTGGGTACGTGCTGAATGGCCACAATGGAGGTGCGGACCTGATTGTACAGCTCAATCATCTGCTTGCAGCAGGCGGTTTGACTGTGGACCAGATCATCGCCCAAGAGTACGAAAAAAGGCTCGTCGCCCACCAGATTGCGGGCGGTCAGGATGGCGTGTCCCAGTCCCAGCGGCTCTTTCTGGCGCACGCTGGTAACGTCGATCAGGTTGGAGATGTGGCGCAACTCTTCCCGCAACTGCGTTTTGTTGCGGTCCTTGAGTACGGTATCGAGCTGGAAGTCATAGTCAAAGTGGTTTTCAATAGCCTGCTTGCCCGAACTTGTAACCAGAATGATCTGCTCAATGCCCGAAGCCACAGCCTCTTCCACAATGTACTGGATGGTGGGGCGGTCAACAATGGTGAGCATTTCCTTGGGAATGGCCTTGGTGGCCGGCAAAAATCGGGTACCCAGCCCGGCAACCGGGATAACAGCCTTGCGGATAGGTTTCATGGCGTTCCTCGCAAAAAAAATGCAGCCTGCGGCTACCGCAGGCCGGAAAGGGGATGATAGGACTGGGCATTATTGTAGAAAGAGCTGGAGGCAAGGCAAGGATTTTCTTGCTTCGAATGGTGTTGTGACAGAGAAAAAAATCGGGCTTGCCGTTTTGGCAAGCCCGGTTTATCAGGAGGACAAACCCCCGGATCACAGAAAGAGATTCACATTCGCCTCTTCCGCAGAGGCCAGGTAGGCTCCTACGCCGCCGATTTCCACGCCGTCGATCAGTTCTTCCTTCCTGATGCCCATGACTTCCATGCTCATGGAACAGGCGATAATCCGCACACCTGCTGTCATGGCCTGCCGCATCATCTCTTCCAGAGAGGAGATATTCTTGTCCCGCATGATGCGGCGCATCAGCGCTGTGCCCAGACCGCCCATATTCAGCCGGGAGAGTTTGAGTTCTTTTGGTCCGCAGGGCAGCATCCAGCCAAAGGCCCGTTCCAGCAGACTCTTGGACAGGGACGGCGGCGGGCTTTTCCGCAGCGCGTTCAGGCCCCAGAAGGTGAAAAACATCGTGACCGGTCTGCCCAGCGCCAGAGCGCCGTTGGCAATCACAAAGGCAGCCAGGACCTTGTCCAGATCGCCGTCAAAGACCACCAGAGTCTTGCCCTGTGGCTGCACGGCAGCAGCGGGCACGACCTTCTGCCCGGACTCTGGCGCACTGCCCTTGCGCAGCAGGGCGACAAAGACCTTGTCCTCTTCCCGGTTCTCCACCAGCGTGTTGCCAGTGGCCCGACACCAGCTGGAAATATCCTGGGCAAAGCCGGGATCAGAGGCTGTCACCTCCAGATGTTCACCCTCCTTCAGGCCCTGCATGGCCTGATAGACCTTGCTAATCGGCCCCGGACACTGCAAACCGCAGCAGTTCAGGTGCAGGGGCGACGCTTCTGTGCCTTGGGGCGATCCGGCGGACGCAGAGGGCGCGGACAGCCCTGCCGCTGCCGCGCCCGGTTCAGGCTTTGCGCTGTTTGCAGACAGCGTTACTTTTTTTTTACCGGGATCTCCGGGTTGCCGACCTTGGAGTGTGTAGCCTGATAAAAACGCGCTCCGCCCGGATAGATTTTTGCCTTGGTCACGCCGTTTTGCGCCATGATGCACTGGGCCACATAGGCACGCACACCCATGCCGCACAGAATGATGTAGCGCTTGTTTGCGTCAAGCTCGCCAATGCGGGCACGCATCTCGCTCAAGGGGAAGGGCACGGCGTCCGGGGCCTTGAAGGCGTAGCGTTCCAGGTCTTCGCGCACATCCAGAAAGACCGCTTCCTTGTCTGTATCAGGTTCATCCCAGGCAGCAATCGCCACCCGACCAGCCAGCATGTTTTCCGCGACAAAGCCCAGCATATTGACCGGGTCCTTGGCTGAAGAGTAGGGTGGCGCATAGGCCAGCTCAAGCTGGGCCAGGTCCTGGACCGTACCGCCCAGACGCAGGACAGTGGCCAAAACGTCCAGCCGCTTGTCAACCACGTCCAGACCCACAATCTGTGCGCCCAGAAGTTTGTTGTTCTCCAGGGAGAAGATGGCCTTCAGCATCATCGGAACCACACCCGGATAATAGCCTGCATGGGAATCCTGGTTGATGGTGATGCACTCGTAATCCTGGCCGCGCTTGAGTCCGTGTTTGATGAGCGCCTTTTCATTCGCGCCAGTGGAAGCAGCGGTCATCTTGAACACCTTGGCAACAGAAGAGCCTTGGGTTCCGCGATACACAGTGCCCAGACCTGCGATATTGTCTGCCGCAATGCGGCCCTGCTTGTTGGCCGGACCAGCCAGCGGAATCATGGTGCGTTCCTTGAAGATGAAGTCCTCCACCTCAATCACGTCGCCCACCGCATAGATGGCCGGGTCTTCGGTCTTCATGTGCGCATCCACCACAATACCGCCCCGGGCATTGAGGGTCAGACCTGCGTCTTTCGCAAGCTGGCTGTTGGGTCGGACGCCAATGGCCAGAATAATCAGTCCGGCTTCAATCACCTTGCCGCTTTTCAGCGTGACTGCCACGGTCTCGCCCTTGTCGTCAAAGCGCTCCACCGCATCGCCCAGATACAGGGCCACGCCCATCTTGCGGATATGCTCGTGCAGGGGCAGGGCCATTTCATAGTCCAGAGGGGCCATGACCTGGTCCAGGGCCTCCACGATGGTCACGCCCAGTCCCGCGTGATGCAGGTTTTCCGCCATTTCCAGACCGATGAAGCCACCGCCCACCACTACCGCAGAACCCACGCCGCCCTCAATCATCTCCTTGATCACGTCCGTGTCCGGCACGGTCCAGAGCGTCTTGATACGGGGCGAATCAATGCCCGGAATGGGGGGGCGCAGGGGAGAGGAACCTGTGGCAATGACCAGATGATCATAGCTTTCCGTGTATTCCTTGCCGCTTTGATGGTCGCGCACAGTGACGCATTTCTTGGCGCGGTCAATGGCAGTGACCTCGTTTTCCACGCGCACGCTCAAGTTGAAGCGTTCCTCCAGCATTTCCGGGGTCATGACGATAAGGCTTTCCCGTTCCGGGATCACGCCGCCCACATGGTAGGGCAGGCCGCAGTTGGCGTAGGAGATGTAGGGGCCGCGCTCCAGAATGACAATTTCCATCTTTTCGTCCAGCCGCCGCAGACGTGCCGCGCAGCTCGCGCCACCAGCCACACCGCCGATAATCACTGTCTTTGCCATGATTTGATCTCCTTTGTGAGAGTGGAATAAAACCCGGCTTGCGCCGGGGCCTGTCTTGACCCGCAAGATACAGCAAGCGCTGCTTTTTTCTGTAACTTGGTCACATTGCGTGTTTTTTTGGGAAGCGCACCCAAAAAGGGGAGGCTGATTGGAGAGTTGAGTGTGGACTTTTCAGTGCGTCAGCACGGTAAAAGTAGTGGGCTTGCTTGCCAACGAAGCGGGAAATGCCGTGGAATTATGGCATTTTCGCTTTCAATTTTCAGAGAGGTGTACCCTCGAAAGTTTGTCCCCGGAGATCCGGGGAAACCCAAGTGGTCATCGTAAGGAATCAAAGCACGGGAACCTTGCAAAATTTGTCTAATAAAGTCCAATCATTTTATTGAAATTACATTAAAACAATTTATTGTATTCTTGATAATTCTTTGATTT
>CAMNHX010000086.1 GCA_946539945.1 uncultured Desulfobulbus sp.
GGCCTCTGCCAGACTGCCCGCAATGGCAGCCACAGTGTCGCAGTCGCCGCCCAGAGAAAGCGCAAGCTGGATGCAATGCACAAAGCTCTCACTCTCCAGAAAGGCCAGCAATGCCGCTGGAACCGTGCCTCTGGCAGAGGGGTTGAAGGCGTGAATGGGGCGCAGGGCGGCAAGCGTGCAGTGCAGGTTGCAACTGGCCTGGGCAAAGCGCAGGAGATCCTGCTTGTTGCCCCCGCTCTTCAGAATGTAGATGCAGGCGGCAACTACGCTGGCCGCCTCCAGCGCTTCCGCAGTCTGGTAGCTGACCTGCGCGGCCAAGCGCCCGAAAAGCTGGGCCTCGGCAAGACTGGTCGCGTACCAGCCGGGAAAGGCCACGCGCATGGCTGCACCGTTTTCAAAGTAGCGGTAGTTGTCAAAGCCGCTGTGCCCCTGATCCCCGCGCAGACCAGCCCGATAGATCCGGGCATAACGGCGGACAGAGGAAAGCATCTCCTGCCGCAGCCGGTCCTGCATTTCAACAGAGGCAGACAGCCCACTGCGACCCGTCTGGGCAATGCCAGCCAAAAGCCCTTCTGCCACGGCGCAGTTCAACACGCTTTCATCGGTGAAGTGGCTTTCCGGTTCAATGAGCGTTTCCGGCATGGTCTTGTCAAAAGCGCCTTCCCGACAGGACCCGGCCAGATCGCCAATCACCACACCCAAAAGGGCATAAGGCGGGGCTGGTTCCGCGCTGACCAAGGCTTCCGGCGTTTCAAGCGCACTGGGCCAGACGCACTCGCAGGCAAGCGGTGCATCACTGGTCTTCTTGCCCAATCGCCAGAGTCCCTCCCTTTGGAAGGCGCTTGCCGCCTGACGCATGACCCCCAAAAGCCTGTCGTCCAACTTGTTTGCCGCCTCTGCCTGCAGGGCGCGGGAAATGCTGTAATGCGCTTCAGCCAAGGCCCCGGCAGTGGCAGCCAAAGTGTCGGAATCACCGCCCATGGAAATGGCCAGCTGCAGGCAATGCTCAAAGCTGGCGCTCTCCAGAAAGCAGACCAGGGCCACAGTCAGGGTTGCCTTGGCCGTGATGTTGAAGGCGTGGATGGGTCGCAGCGCATCTAGGGTAAAGTGCAAGTCATACTGCGCCCCGGCGTAGCGCAGGACTTCCCGCTTGCCGCCTCCCTGTTTCAGGAGATGGATGCAACCGCAGAGCAGGGCTGCTGCCTCTTCTGCCTCTGGGTGGTTGTGCGTGGGCCGCGCTGTGAGGCGACCAAACAGCTCGGCTTCAGCAAGGCTTGTCGCGTACCAGCCGGCAAAACTGGCCCGCATCACTGCACCGTTGCCAAAACTGCCGTAGCCGGCAAGCGAGTCACCAGCTGCCCACTTTCTGAAACTGCCGCCATAGCCCCGATGTGGATATGCACGGGCAAAGTCCTTGATGGCCCGGGCGATTGCCTCCACCACCCGGGTCTGCTTTTTCGCGGATCTCGCCAGCCCCTTGCGGCCCGTGTTCTCGATACCAGCCAGCAAGCCCTCTGCCACTGCGCAGGAAAGCACGGTGTCATCGGTGAAACGGCTGTGCTGGCCGATGAGCAGGGCTGGCAAAACCTTGTCGTACCTGCCCTCGTAAGTGGACCCGGCAATGTCGCCAATAACCGCGCCCAGAAGCGCGAGGTCCGCGCCTGCCTCTGGTTCCGCGCTCTGCAGGCAGGACTTGTCCGCACTCTCCCAGTCACCGTCGCGCACCTCGCGAACCAGGCGCAGTACCGCGTGATCCGGCAGGTTTTTCAGGCGGTGGATGAGTTCGGCAAAGAGTTGGGGTCTTTGCATGATCACCTCCTGCAGTTCCTTGGAAATTTTGCCGGACATGGCCAGCAAAACATCCGGGTCAAGGCCCAGATCAAGGGCCAGGGCACGGGTTTTTTCCTCGGAGAGCGGGGCGCGTTCACCGCGCTCCAGCTTGCTCAAGTACGACGGTTCCACGCCGATGCGGCTGGCAACCTGACGCAGGGAAAAGGACTTGTCGCTTTCCAGAAGAAAGAGACGACGACTGTGGATGAATTCGGCAAGTGTTGTCATGGTGTGTGTATCATACAGTACACGTTTTGGGATGTCAAGGAAGCGCCCGGACCTGCCTCTTGAAAAGTGGCGTTCCGGGCGGGTAAGGTGCTTTTCGCAGGTTTGGCGCGATCATCCTGTCATTCTGAAGCGCTTTTGTGTTTTACGCAAGAACCGAGGAGAAAGAGCATGGAAGAGAGAGCCGCAACACGCGGCCCGTGCTGGTTTGTTGGTCCCATGTATGCCAAGGGCGTGGAGCAAAGCGCCCGTTTTGTGCAGGAGGGCGTTTGGCAGTACCTGTACGAGGAAAAGTATCATGAAAAATACCGGGAGGCGATCCTGTCCATCAGGGCAGGCGACCGCATTGCCCTCAAGATTCCGGGAGTCAGGAAGCAGGGCCTGCCCTTTGACAATCGCGGCAAGGATGTGGCCTTCATGACCATCCCGGCCATTGGCACAGTCACGGAAAACCTGGGCGATGGCCGGAACCTGAAAGTCGCCTGGCAGACCCTGAACCCGCCCCGCGAGTGGTACTTTCACACGCACCTGCGCACGGTCTGGCGGGTTATGCCCAGTTCTTGGCACGCGCAAAACCTGATTGCCTTTGCCTTTGAAGGCAAGGCGCAGGATATGGATCGCTTCCGCAATGCCCCCTACTGGCGCGACCGCTTTGGCGACAAGGAAGCCCGTTTTCAGTGGACGCGCTTTTATGAGACTTTTGCCGACAAACTTCTCGAATTCCGAAACCGCAGGGACGAACTACTTGACGGAATCCGTGCCGTAGCCGAGAGCAATCCAGACCTGCCCACCTCCGCCTTGACGGATCATCTGCCCGACGGCGCTATCGTCCCGCTTGCAGACATCTGCCCCTTTACGGTCATGGGACTCTTCAACCGGCGCATCAAAACGGAACACCGCCAGACCATAGCCGGAGAACTGGGCGCTTTTCTCGGCGTGGAAGAGGCTATTCCAGAAGGTTTTGAGGGTATCCCGGTGCTCAATAACCTGAAGTCCTGGTTTTTCGCCGTCGCTGATTCCCGTAAGCCTGACGATATCGACATCCTGTGGGAGATTTTTGCCCAAGGTCTTGCCTTGGCTGGAACTGAAAACGAAAGCGTCCGCCAGTCCTTTGTCGAAGCCTATGACCGGGCGCTGGCAGTCAAGGGCGTGAAGTGGAACCTGGGCATTGGCCTCTACTGGATCAGACCCTGGACCTTTCCGCCTCTGGACGGCAAGACCAGAGCCTATATCGAAAACAAACTCCATATCCCCATCGGGACGCACGGCCCCGGAAAGATCAGCAGCGGCAGTGACTATCTCAAACTGCTGGGCGATCTCAACACCCGCTTTGAAGAGGAAAACTACCCGGTTCATTCCCCGCCTGAATTGAGCCTGTCAGCCTGGCTGTCCAAGGAGGAACCTGCCGCTGACCCGGACGGGGAGGAAAGCAGCCCGCCAGACATTCCGGCTGAACCTGTCTTGCCGTATTACACTGTGGAAGACATTATGGCAGAGGGCTGTTTTCTGGACCAGGAGAGCCTTCTCGATATGCTGGACCGCCTGCGGAACAAGAAAAACCTCATCCTTCAGGGACCGCCGGGCACGGGCAAGACCTGGCTGGCCAAGCGTCTGGCCTTTGCCCTGATGGAGCATCGGGACGAGAGCCGCCTTCTGGCAGTCCAGTTCCATCCGAACCTCTCCTATGAGGACTTCATCCGGGGCTGGCGACCAAGTGGGGAAGGCAAACTCACCTTGGCAGACGGTCCCTTCATGGAGATGGTTACAGCAGCAGCGCAAGACCCGCAGCAGGTTTATGTTGTGGTGATTGAAGAGATCAACCGGGGCAATCCCGCGCAGATCTTCGGCGAAATGCTGACCCTGCTCGAAGCAGACAAACGCACGCCAGACGAGGCACTGGCGCTTTCTACCAAGCGCACGCCAGACGAGCGGGTTTTTATCCCGGACAACCTCCACCTCATCGGCACGATGAACATTGCAGACCGTTCTCTTGCCTTGGTGGATCTGGCCCTGCGCCGCCGTTTCGCCTTTGTGGAACTGGAACCTGTGTTCGGGACGCCTTGGCGCTCCTGGGTGGCGAAAACAAACGGCATTGACGAGGCGGTTCTGGCAATCATCGAGGAGCGCCTCACTGACCTGAACCAAAACATTGCCGAGGATGCCGGTCTGGGGCCGCAGTTCAGGATTGGACACAGCTATGTCACCCCGCCTGCAGGCGGGAAGATCGAGGACGGTTGGGACTGGTTCCGCCGGATTGTGGAGACAGAGATCGGCCCGCTTCTGGACGAGTACTGGTACGATGCCCCGGAAAAGGCGCGGGACGCGAAAAAGCGCCTGCTGAAGGAGTGGTCATGCTGAACGAAGCGGCTTTTCAGCGCGAAGTTTCTTATGCTTTTCTGTGTGAAATGGGCAACGAGGAAAACGGCAGCAAGGAGGATGCCATGAAGAAGAAGGACCTCGAGAAAGCGGTACAGGCAAAGGGCGCTGTTTTTTTAGGGCCTGGCGGGGGACATGACCGATGGATGAGCAAAAACGGTCACAAATTCGTGATACCGCGCCACAGAGAGATTCCACCCGGAACAGCCCAGGCGATTCTCAAACAGGCAGATATGTGAGGAGGCGGAGGCTTCGGTCCCCGATACAACTATGCAGGCATATTTCGGCATTTTCAGACCAGAAAAAGAGGCAGGCTGGGAAGGCTGGTACAACGTGACCTTCCCGGATGTGCCCGGTGCGATTACAGCAGGGCATGATTTGAGCGAGGCCCTGTCAATGGCAGTCGAAGCCTTGTCCATGATCTTGGGCGGTGGCCGTAAGGGGCGGGATTACACGGACCCGTCAACGTATGAGGCTATTCAGGCAAAAGCTGCGCCGGACGATCTGGTCTTCCCGGTTATCCCGGACGAGCGCATTATCATCGCCAACAGCCCGAAAAAACGGGTGAGCGTCATGCTGCCCGGCAGCCAACTGTCGCTCATTGCCAGTATTACCAAGGACATCGAGGGGCTGGACCGTTCCAAGTTCATTTCCAAGGCCGTGGACTTTTATGTTGCCGAGAAATATCCAGAGGCTGTCGCGCTCCCTGAAGCGTCAGAGGCAGCAGAACCGTAAATGGACCTGGACTCTCTCCCGGGAACACGGCTGATTGAGGGGATCCCGGTGCGCAACCTGTGGCTCCTCATGCTCTACGCCTCGCCCCTGTTCCGGGAACTGGACAGGAGCAGCAAAACTTTTGCGGTGGAAGAGAACACGGATGAAATCCCGGATCTGGTCGCGCAGATCCTCTGCCGTCGGGTGGAGCGCCGCATCCGGCGCAATCTGCACTACGGCTATCAACAAAGGGAGGCTGAACTGGACCGGGTGCGCGGGCACATCGATTTTCTGTCCACAGAACGCCACGCGCTGCTCGCACGCGGCAAGGTGGCCTGCCGTTTTGAAGAGCTGACCGTCAACACTGCCCGCAACCGCTACGTGCGGGAAGCTTTGGAGAGCCTTGCCACCCGGCTCACCGACCCTGCTTTGGCGCACCGTTGCCGGACGCTGGCAACAGCCCTGCGGCGCATGGGCGTCACTGGTGAAAGACCAAGCCGGGGTGAAGAGGCAGCCATCCACTGTTTTGGGCGGCACGATGCTGATGATCGCTCCATGGTGGCAGCAGCCCGGCTGGCCTTTGATCTCGCCCTGCCCACAGAGGAGGCAGGACTCCATGCCCTGTCCTCGCCGGACAAGGATATTCACTGGATACGGAAACTGTACGAGAAGGGCATTGCCGGATTTTACGATGTCCTCCTGTCGCCCCAGGGCTGGCGGGTTCGGGCCGGAACCTGGATACGCTGGCAGATTGCCGACAAGACGCCGGGCATTGACGCCATTTTGCCCCAGATGCGTACAGACCTTGTCCTTGACCGTCCAGCCACAGGACGCCGTATCGTCATTGACACCAAGTTCAACAGGATTCTGACTGCGGGCCAGTACCGGGAAAACAGCCTGCGCAGTGGCTATCTCTATCAAATCTATGCCTATTTGCGCTCACAGGAGGGGAGGGAGGACGATCCGTTGGCAGAGAGGGCAAGCGGTCTGCTGCTGCATCCGGTGGTGGGAGAGGAAGTGGATGAGCGGGTGTGTATCCAGAATCATGTCATCCGCTTTGCTACAGTGGATTTGAGCGCAAAGGCCAGGGCAATCAGAAGCCGCTTGCAGGAGCTTGTCAGGTGAAGGCTGTCAGGCTTTGGCAAGGAACCGGGGAGGAAGAGGGCATGGAAGACTCCGCCTTGAGCGCCAGTGCCCGGATGTGCCTTGTATGGGCCTTTGGGGACTTTGCGACCTGCTTCCCTCGAAAAACGGTAGAGCGCCAAAAAAATGTGCATGGTAGGGCGTCTGCCTGTATAAACAGGGACAGGAGACCGTTTTCCATACTCTGTCCCCAAAAACAACACAAAAACAACCATGCAAGACCAGACCATCACCCTGCCCCATGCCGCAGGGCACAGCATTGTCTATGAAAGGGATGGCGTGGCAGTGACACTCTTTGAACGCATCAACTTTGTGGACGGCAGCTACCGCGGCAGCAAGTCGGACGGCAGCAACGAAAGGCCCTTCAAGACCATCAACGCGGCCACCGAAGACGCACTCAAGTCCGGCAATACCACCATCTTTGTCTATGAGCCTGGTTCAGAATCCCGCGTCCATCGGGCAGCAGTCAGCATCCTTGCCAATGCTGGCCGGGGCTTTCTGGGTCAGCTGGCAGGACATGAGAAGTCCTCTTGGACAGGCGTGTACAACGAGGCTGTACTCCTGTATCCCGGTCAAACCCTGACCAGCACCATCCAGTTCAATGGCCATCCTGGCAACACCGGTACGGCAGAGAGTCCCTACAACACCTACC
>CAMNHX010000087.1 GCA_946539945.1 uncultured Desulfobulbus sp.
TTTCCTACGGCAAGAAGGAAAACAAGATGGGCATCCGCGCCTCCTCCACCCGGGAACTGATCATGAAGGACTGCCGCATCCCGAAAGACCGGTTGGTGGGGCGGCGCGGCACAGGCTTTATTACAGTGATGAAAACCCTTGACCTGTCCCGCCCCAGCATTGCTTCTCTGGGCGTAGGACTGGCGCAGGCTGCCCTGGATGAAGCAGTTCTTTACGCCAAGCAGCGCGTGCAGTTTGAGCGCCCCATCATTTCCTTTCAGGCAGTGCAGCACATACTGGCTGACATGGCCATCCAGACCGAGGCAGCCCGCGCTCTGGTCTATGCAGCAGCCCGCCACATTGACCAATATCCCAAAGATATGTCCAAAGCCTCATCCATGTGCAAGGTCTTTGCCACGGACACGGCCATGAAGGTGACTACAGATGCGGTGCAGGTTTTAGGCGGCTACGGCTACATGAAGGAGTATCCGGTGGAAAAGATGATGCGTGACGCCAAGATCCTCCAGATCTACGAAGGCACTAACCAGATTCAGCGCAACGTCATTGGCCAGGAACTGAACAAGGAATATTCCTGATCCCATGCATATCATCGTTTGCATCAAACAGGTGCCGGATGCCAAGGATGTCCGCATGGATCCCCGCACCAACACCCTGTCCCGCGATGGGGTGGAATCCATCATGAATCCCTACGACCGCCACGCGCTGGAAGAGGCGGTTGTAATCCGGGAAAAGCTGGGGGGCACAGTCACAGTCCTGACCATGGGGCCTCCCCAGGCTGAATCCATGCTACGCGAAGCCATTGCCTGCGGCGCAGATACCGGGGTTCTGGTCTCTGATCGGGCTGTTGCCGGAGCAGATACCTGGGCGACTTCCTATGCGCTGGCCCAGGCCATTCGCACCCTGCCAGCAGCTGATCTCGTCATCTGCGGCAAACAGGCCATTGACGGTGATACCGCCCAGGTCGGGCCAGGACTGGCCTGTCGTTTGCAAGTACCCTATGCCACCTGCGTGCAGAAAACCCGCGAGGTGACTGCTGATCATATTGAAGTGGAGCGCATGATGGACGACGGCTTTGACGTGGTTCGCTTGCCGCTTCCTGCCCTGATGACTGTGGTCAAGGATATCAATGAACCGCGTGTCGCCTCTCTCAAGGGCAAGATGAAGGCCAAAAAGGCTGTCTGCACAGTCCTGTCTGCCCAGGACATTAACGCGGATCCCAAGTGCATAGGGCTGGCCGGTTCACCGACTAAGGTTGTGCGGGTCTTCTCGCCTGAAGCCCGTGGTGATCGCAAAATCTTCAGCGGCACGGTGCAGGACCAGGTCAGCCAGTTGGTGGACAGCCTGCGCTCCTTTCTGTAACAGAATTCCGTCCTTTCCCCTATGCTGCATATAAACACAGAAAAATGCACGGCCTGCGGCGTTTGCGAAGGCAGTTGCGCCTTTGGCGCCATCGCAGTGCAGGACGACTGCGCTGTGGTCAACGACCAGTGCCGCCTCTGCGGGGCCTGTGTGGATAACTGTCCGAGCGGCGCATTGTCCATGGAAGTCGCCGAAACGCGGCAGCAGGATGATTTGACCGCCTATCACGGCATTATGGTTTTTGCCGAATGTCGCCACGGCGTGCTGGCTCCGGTGGTACACGAGCTTTTGGGCATTGGCCGCAAGCTGGCGGACCAGCGGGGGGTGTCGCTGTCCGTGGTTGTTTTGGGACATGAGCTGGACCAGTATGCGCCAAGCTTGATCGCCTCTGGCGCGGATACGGTGCTTTTGGCACAGCACGAGGCTCTGCTGCAGTTCCGGGAAGATATGTACGCAGGCATTCTGACCCGCATCATCCGTGAACGCAAGCCGGAGGTGGTGCTGGCAGGAGCAACCGCCATTGGCCGTTCCGTGATTCCCTATGTGGCTACCCTGCTGGGCACAGGTCTGACTGCTGACTGCACAGGGTTGAGCATCCGGGAGGAGGACGGTATGCTGTTGCAGACCCGTCCAGCCTTTGGCGGCAACATCATGGCCACCATTGAATGCCCGAACACCCGGCCCCAAATGGCGACTGTGCGGCCCAAGGTCATGGCTCCGGCAGAACCGGATCCTGGCCGCAAGGGCGAAGTGGTGCAAGTGGCTGTCACAGCTGAAGAGGCGGTTTCTGCAAGCGAGGTGTTGGAGAGTGTCAAGAGCGAGGCGGATCAGGTCAACATTCAAGAAATGGAGGCACTGGTTGCTGGTGGGCGTGGTTTGGGTTCGGAAAGGGGTTTTGCGCTCCTGCGCGAGTTGGCAACTGAACTCAATGCTGCTGTGGCGGCGTCCCGTGCAGCAGTGGATTCTGGCTGGATTCCCTATCCCTACCAGGTCGGGCAGACCGGCAAAACGGTCAGTCCCAAGCTGTATATTGCCTGCGGCATTTCCGGCGCGGTGCAGCACATGGTGGGTATGCAGTCTTCCAAGGTGATTGTTGCCATCAACCGGGATGCGGACGCGCCCATTTTCAACGTCGCCACCTACGGTCTGGTGGGCGATCTCTATGAGATTGTTCCCGAACTCATCAAACAGCTGCGGGAGGCCAAAAAATGAGCGAGGACAGGCGGATTGCGCTGGTCACAGGCGGCAGTCGCGGGATTGGCCGGGCTGTCTGTGTGCGGCTGGCCAGAATGGGGATGCGGGTTGGGATCAACTTTGTTTCCCGTCCGGAAGCGGCAGAAGAAACCCTGCGTTTGGTGCGGGAAGCGGGTAGCGAGGGTTTTCTGGCTCCCTTTGATGTTGCCGACACTGTGGCTGTTCAGGACCGGATTAAGGCCATTCTGGATCAGGAAGGCCGGATTGACGTTCTGATCAATAACGCGGGCATCACCCGGGATGGTCTTATGGCCCGGATGGCAGAAGCAGACTGGGACGCCGTGCTGAACACGAACCTGAAAAGCGCCTTTCTGTGCAGCAAGGCGGTGATGCGTACCATGATGAAACAGAAATGGGGGCGCATCATCCATATCGCCTCTGTTGTTGGCTGCATGGGCAATGCCGGGCAGGTAAACTATGCCGCAGCCAAGGCTGGTCTGACAGGGCTGGCCAAATCCATGGCCCGGGAACTGGCCAGTCGAGGTGTGACAGTCAACTGTATTGCACCGGGCTTTATTGTCACGGACATGACAGCCGCCTTGCCCGCAGAGGTGCAGGACAGTCTGAAAGCGCAAATCCCGCTCGGTATGCTGGGAACGCCTGACGATGTGGCTGCTGCCGTGGCCTTTCTGGCCTCGGAGGACAGCCGCTACATCACCGGGCAAACCCTGCACGTCAACGGCGGAATGTTCATGCCGTAAGTATAAGCTGCACAGCGGCATTCAGCCCTGTGCAAGAACCTTGAATCCAAGTTTGTACCTTTTTGTGGGAGAAGATCATGGCAGTAGAAGACAAGATGATTGACATTATTGTGGACCAGCTCAGCGTTGACCGCGAGAAAGTGGTTCCGGAAGCCTCCTTTGTGAACGATTTGGGCGCTGATTCCTTGGACTTGGTCGAGCTGATCATGGCCATGGAAGAAGAGTTTGACGTGGAGATCCCGGACGAAGAGGCGGAGAAGATCACCACTGTCCAGAAGGCCATTGAGTATGTGGCAAAACTGCAAAAGTAAACAGGGATTGTCGTGAAGAGACGGGTCGTTGTCACGGGAATCGGACTGGTGACTCCGCTGGCCGTGGGCCTCACGCCCACGTGGGAGTCCTTGATTGCCGGAAAAAGCGGAGTCGGGCCGATTACCCGCTTTGATGCTGCTGGCTATCCTTCGCAGATTGCCGCAGAGGTCAAAGATTTTGACGTTGAGGCTTTTTTTGACAAGAAGCAGGCCAAAAATCTTGATCTCTTTGTCCGTTACGGCGTGGCAGCAGCAGACTTGGCCTGGCAGGACAGCGGCCTGTCCATAACGGACGAAAACCGCGAACAGGTGGGGGTGATCACCGGTTGCGGTATGGGTGGTCTTCCCACCATCGAGGAGTACAACCAGGTGGTGGTGGAACGCGGGCCGCGCAAGATTACGCCGTTTTTTATCCCGCGTGTCATTCCCAACATGGTGTCTGGCCAGATTTCCATCAGGCTGGGCTGCAAGGGGCCAAACCTCTCCCAGACCACGGCCTGCGCTGCCGGAACCCATGCAGTGGGCGAGGCATTCCGGCATATTGCGTATGGCGACTGTGATGCGATGATCACCGGGGGCGCGGAATCTGTCATCTGTCCTCTGACTGTGGGCGGTTTTGCCGCCATGAAGGCGCTTTCCACCCGCAACGATGATCCAGAGGCTGCCAGCCGCCCCTTTGACCAGGATCGCGATGGCTTTGTCATTGGCGAGGGTTCTGGAATGTTGGTACTGGAAGAGCTTGAAGCGGCCCGTAAGCGGAAGGCCCGCATCTATGCGGAGGTCATAGGCTTTGGCATGTCCAGCGACGCTTCCCACATCACTGCGCCGCCAGAAGACGGCGAAGGTGCGATCCGCTGTATGCGGATGGCGCTCCGGGATGCCCGGGTCAACCCTGAAGAGGTCAGCTACATCAACGCTCATGGCACTTCCACCTCGCTGAACGACCGTTGCGAGACCCGGGCAATCAAGGCTGTCTTTGGCGAACACGCCTACAAACTGGCGGTCAGCTCCACCAAGTCCATGACCGGACACCTCCTGGGCGCGGCTGGCGGCATTGAAGCGGCCTTCACAGTTCTGGCCCTGTACCACAGTCTGATTCCGCCCACCATCAATCTGGACCAGCCCAGCCCGGAATGCGATCTGGATTACGTGCCGAAAACAGCGCGGCAGCAGCGCTTGGAAGTGGCCCTGTCCAACTCCTTTGGCTTTGGCGGGACCAACGGTGTGCTGGTGTTCCGGCGTTTCGCCTGAACGCGGGAGACTGTCATGACAATTGGCATAGCCTCGGATCATGGCGGTTTTGCGATCAAGACCGCGCTTATTCCCTTTTTGCAGGACTTGGGGCATGAGGTGCGGGATCTGGGCTGTGACAGCGAAGATTCGGTGAACTATCCTGATTTTGCGGATAAACTCTGTCTGGCAATGCGAGACGGTCTCTTTGAGTGTGGCATTCTGCTCTGCGGCACAGGTCTGGGGATGTCCATGGTGGCAAACCGCTACCGGCATATCCGGGCCGCCCTGTGTCACGACGCCTTCACTGCCCGTTTGAGCAGGGAACACAACAATGCCAACGTACTCTGTCTGGGCGGGAGGGTGCTGGGTCTGGAACTGGCCCAGGATATTGTCGCGGTCTGGCTGGCCACCGAGTTTGCCGGTGGTCGGCATCAGAACCGGATCAACCTGTTTTGCTGAAGTGCAGGTCCAGCGCGTTGAGAAGCCGGCAAGCCCCTTTGGGCAGCCGGCTTTTTTTGTGGAATTTTGCCTGAAAGGTGTCTCATGAAATGCCCCTACTGTAGCTATAGCAATTCCCGGGTCGTTGATTCCCGGGTGAGCAAGGACAAGGCCATCATCCGCCGCCGCCGCGCCTGCGAACGCTGTGACCGGCGCTTCACCACCTTTGAGCGTGTGGAGATGATCATGCCACTTCTGGTCAAGAAGGACGGTCGCCGGGAAGCCTGGGATCGGCGCAAGCTGACCGCAGGTCTGGAAAAGGCCTGTGAAAAGCTGGCGGTAAGCGCGACAGCCATTGATGCTTTTGTGGATGCCATTGAACAGAAGGTCCAGGATCAGGGAGGCAAGGAGCTGTCCACTGCGCAGGTGGGCGAGTGGGTGATGGAGGCGCTGCCAGCCCTGAACGAGGTGGCTTATGTGCGCTTTGCTTCGGTGTATCGCCAGTTTCGCGACGTGAACGAGTTCATGGCCGAGCTGAAGCACTTTTTAGGCGAACAGGGCGCAAAGCATTGAAGGTTTCGGGATGACAGTACAGGATGAAGAATTGATGGGTCTGGCGCTGGCTGAAGCGGAAAAGGGACTGGGGCGCACCAGCCCGAATCCGGCAGTGGGTGCGGTGCTGGCGCGAGACGGCGTCATTCTGGGGCGCGGCTGGCATCAAAAGGCTGGCACTCCCCACGCAGAGATTCAGGCCTTGGCAGATGCGCGGGCACGCGGTCATGATCCGCAGGGCGCAACCCTGTACGTTACCCTGGAGCCGTGCAATCACCTGGGCAGAACACCGCCCTGCACCGAAGCCATTCTGGCGGCAGGTATTGCTGAAGTGGTGATCGGCACTGGCGATCCCAACCGGCAGGTCAAGGGGGGTGGCGCGGATTTTCTGGCAACCCGGGGGGTGCAGGTCCGGCAGGGCATCCTGCAGGACAGGTGTCGGGCGCTCATTCTTCCCTTTGCCAAGCACAGCATCAGCGGTCTGCCTTGGGTTCTGATGAAGGCTGGCTTGAGTCTGGATGGCAAGATCAGTTGGCGCAAGGGGCAGGGTGGCTCCATAACCGGTCCGGAAGCCGGGCGCTTTGTCCATAGACTTCGGAATCGGCTGGACGCCATTCTGGTGGGTGTGGGCACAGCCCTGATTGACAATCCCGCCCTGACCTGCCGTCTGGACGCGGAACCAAGCCGTGATCCGGTGCGGGTCATTCTGGACAGTTTCCTGCGCCTGCCCCCGGATTCCCGTCTGCTGACACAGCAGTCTGCCGCTGCTACGTTGCTCTTTTGTGGGGAAAAGGCAGATGCCGGGCGGGAAAAGCGACTGACAGACGCAGGCGCACGTATCATCCGGGTGTCGGAACAGGAGGGCAGACTGGATCTGTCTGCGGTTTTGCAGACCTTGGGACAGGCCGGGTTGTGTTCGGTTCTGGTGGAGGGCGGCGCACAGATCCACGCGGCCTTTCTGGCACAGGCGCTGGTGGATGAGGTGGCACTTGTCTTTGCACCCTGTTTTGTGGGCGAACACGGAGTGCCGCTGGTGCAGGGAGCAAGTG
>CAMNHX010000088.1 GCA_946539945.1 uncultured Desulfobulbus sp.
TCTTCAGCGCTTCGCGCTTCAGGCTTTCCAGCAAAGCGGGAAATGCAGACACCTGTTTTGCCGCGTTTCACGAACATGACATAAAAAGTGAAAACGGAAACGCTCTCTAACCTGCCTTGTCGAAAGTCACCGACAAAACTCCCTTCAGGTGGTCCATCATCCGGGTCGCTGCAACAGCTTCTTCAAGAAAAAATACTCCCGGCTTTGTTTCCCTATCCAGAACCAGTTCTGCTGTTGCCTCCAGAACTAGGGCCACGAGTTTTGTGGAGTCATCCTCATAGCGCATTGTTCCGCAAACCGTACAAGGCGCTTTGCCTGACTCTCCCTTCATCACCACATGATACAGGGTGAGGGGATTCCCTGCGTCCTCTGCTGTCGCTTCCGAAAGGCGTCTTGCCGCCTCAAGCTCATCCTCCTCGCTCGTGTAGGTCCCGCCCTTCACGGCAATCAAGGCCCGCAAGGTCGCCTCTCCGGGCACCAAATACGCATGAAGGTTCTGCATAGCGTACCGCTCCGCCAAACGACGCGCCTCTTCCATGAAGGTTGGATGCGCATATACTGAACCGGAAAGACCAGGCAAATCCACTGTCCGGGGTTGCGATTTCCCGGAAACCAGTTGACCGCCCTCATAGCAGGGCACGCTTTTTTCGTAGCTGTTGAAGGCCCGAACACAGTCCCATGCGGAATTCAGAGAAAGACGCGAACCACCAAAGGAAAAGAACAGATCCGCGTCCTCCACCCGGTCAAACTGCGTATCAGCAACATAGGCAGGAAAAATGGCGGACAGACCAGGGTAAATGCCTGTGGACAGCACAAAGGACAGACCATCTTCCCGGATGTCGCCAAGGCGCCCGGACAGCAAATCAAACAGGGGTTCCTCACCGCCTGCGTCTATGTAGTGGGCGCTGCTGCGCAGTGCGGCAAGCGCCACCTTGTCCAGAATGACCCGTGACGGTCCGGCACAGTTGATGACCAGCTCACAGCGGCAACAAAAGGCGTCAAGGGACTGCCGGTCCTCTGTGTCGATGCGCATCCAATGGCCACGTTCACCCAATTCTCCGGCCAGCGCTTCTGCCTTGCCCGCGTCCCGCCCACCGATCAGGACCGAGTGTGCCGTCTTTTCTATCAGGCTCTCTGCCAGATACCGGCCAACACTCCCGTAGCCGCCGACAATACCTATCATTGCTCCTTTCACTGCTTTGACCTCCCACTGGAAGCAGTCAGACGGCGCAGCAACAAGAGACCCTGCTGCAAACGCTGGCAGAGTTCTGCCCAAAGCTGGCCTGACAGTTTCGCCAGCAAGGAAGCGGCATGACAGGCCAGGGACACAGCCTGTCGCCCAAATTGGCGCGTTTCTCCCCAGAGTTGACGCGCTTCCGGCATCAGGCCAAGATCCTGGGGCAACTGCACCTTGCCCTGCACAGCATCCACAATGGTGCGGATGGAATCACCCTTCATGACTGTCAGATGTGTGCCGGGAATGTTGTACACGTTGATGCGAGTCGCACCGGACCAGTAGGCTCTGGCAATTCTGGCGTTCGGACCGCCTGCGGGATTGCCGGTAGCCCGGAAGAAATCAATGCAACCCTGCCAGGGCGTCGGCTTATAGGCGTGCATGGCTTCCAGATTGGCTCGGAGTACGGCATACCCGTTTTGAAAAACCTGTTCTGACATATTTTCAAGAAAACCCGCTTGCCGCACCCGCTCATACAGGGTGGAGAGGCGCTTTTCCGGGTCCAGACTCTCAAGTTCAGACAGGCTGATCACTGTTTGCTTCACTTCGGTTTCCTTGGACATCTTGCTCAAAATGCGGAGGCTGGGGTCCTCGTTTGCGCCAGCCACAATCCCCATGGGTACGCCGAACAGACCCGCATAAATACACAGGGACCGTATCTCATCCGCATACATGTATTTGGGCAGCAGGTAGGAATCAATCAGGATTACCCGCTCAACAGCAAGCCCACTGCGCTCCAGTTGGGCAGCCATCTCATAGGCAATGAAGCCGCCCATGCAGAAGCCCACCAGACGATACGGCCCTTCAGGACGGACCTTGCGCATGGCCTCGATATACCGGGCAGCCATATCCTCAATCCGGGTCAGGGGTTCCTCCTTGCCGTCTATGCCCACGAGCCGGAAGCCGTACATGGGGATTTGCTGGGGTTTCAGAAGATGCGCCATCTCCGCGAAAACCAGCAGGGAACCTTCAGCGCCGGGAATGCAGAACCAGGGCGCTTCATCGCCATCCGGCTGAATGGCTGTCAGCAGTTCGCTCTCCGCAGAGATGGGAGAGTCAATGCGTCGCGCCATGTCTCCGAGCGTGGCGAGCGTGTAAATTTCCAGGACCGACAGTTCAACCTGAAAGGTCTCATGCACCTTACCGATAAGCACGGTTGCCAGCAGGGAATCTCCACCCAGCTCAAAGAAGTTGTCCCTGTAGTCCACAACCTCAACCATAAGGACAGAAGCCCAGAGAGCAGCCAGGCTTTTCTCGGTTTCTGTGCGGAGTACCTCGCCGCGCTTCTTTCTGGCAGCAGACTGGCCTCCCATGGCCTGCAGGGCCTTTCTGTCGATCTTGCCTGTGTGGCTGACAGGGAGATGCTGCAAGACAGCATACTCTGTCGGCACCATGTAGGAAGGAAGCCGTTCCCGCAAAAAGGCCGCCAGCATCTCTCCGTCAAACAGCTCCACAGAGTCCGGCGCCTTGGCAGCAAGAAGATCCATGCCCAAGGCAAATTTGGCATCCAGTTTGGAAAAGGTATGCACCTGCTGAAAGCCTACCGCTTTCATCCTCTCTTCCCAAAGTTCAGCGGAGATCAGGGGGTGATCCGGACGAAGCTCTGTATCTTCAAAAACGTCAAAACCCTGTTGCAAGCCCATGCCAAGGTCATGACCACGAATAAAACGTGTCTGCTCAACGATGAACAGCATACCACCGGGTTTGAGCAGGGAGAGCAGGTTGCTCAAAGTGTTGTCTATGACTTTTGTATCGTGCAGCACACTGCTGGCAATGATGGCGTCAAAACTGTGCAAGGCCAGACCCTGTGGTTCAGGCGGGTTGTCCAGGTTGTAGATCTGGTAGGTCAGGAAGGGATAATCCTTGAAGTTTTCCCCTGCGTTCTGCAAGAAATAGGTTGAGATGTCGGTAAAGCAGTAGCGTGTCCGTTCCGGGTTGAACACGGGCAACAAGGCTCCAGTGGTCCCGCCATGCCCGCTGCCCACTTCAAGAACCGTCAATTCACCCTCAACATGGTCTCCCAAAAACTGCATACACTTTTTGAGCAGGGCATTGGAACTCCGAAACATGGCCGGATACACGCCCTTGGCTGTTGAAGTCGCATACAGTTCCGCAGAGTGCAGCTTTTCCTGCAGGATATCGACAAGACGCACAGCCGACATGAGCATAAAGTCCGTCACTCCCTTGCTGTGTCTCTCCTCCACTTCCGCAAAGGAACGAACAGTCGGCAGCTTGACGCATTTGAATTTTTCACCTTCACGCGCCAGAAATCCCAACTGTTCCAGGCGGGTCAAGGCCCGCTTCATCCAGCGCTCATAACGCGGGCTGATACGTGCCTTGCGCACGCACTCTTCAGCGCTTTCCACGTCACCTTCACGGACAAACAGCCCAAGCTCAAAAACCATGGCCTGAATGGCGTCATCGTAAAGCAGGTCGAGCTTGTCAAAGGTTTTTTGCGCGGTAGCTGTATCAACCTCGCTTGACTCTGTATCCAGCGCAACAATGCCTTCCCACAGAGGTGCAGCCTTGTTCGACGCCAGTGCCCTGTTCAGACTGTGGTCATCTGCTTGCAAAACCACAAAGGCCCGCAGGTGATCCCCCTCACCGTGGACAGGAATCGCCACTGCATCCTTGACACCGGGATGGGAACGCATGGCATGTTCAACCTCACCCAGTTCCACGCGAAAGCCGTTGATCTTGCACTGGTTGTCCTCGCGGCCCAGCAAGACAATGTAGCCATCAGGGTGAAAGTAACCCACATCGCCTGTGCGATACAGGCGTTCTCCTGTAACAGGGTGAGTGACAAAGGCGTTTTCGGTCTTTTCCTGGTCATGCCAATAGCCGCGGGCCAGACCAACGCCGCTGATGTACAGGGGACCAGGAACCCATTCAGGACAGGCTTGCAGGAACTGGTTCAAAACATGAAAACCCTGATTCCTCATGGGTCTGCCGTAGGGAATGCTCTTCCACTGCGGATCAACCGCTTCTATGGGGTAGAGGATGGACCAGATACCCGCCTCTGTGGCCCCACCCAGGCTGATGACTTCCGCATCGAAATGCTCGCGGATCTGTCCGGGCAAAGTCAGAGGCAACCAGTCGCCAGAGAGCAGAACCAGCCGGATTGAACCCTTGGGAGCCTCCTTGCGCGTTGCTGCCCGGTACTCCACCAGCATCTGCATCATGGCAGGAACCGTGTTCCAGACGGTGACGCCTTCCTTTTCCACCAGTTCCAGCCAGTGGGCTGGTTCCTTTTCCTTGGTCGCATCCGGCAGTACAAGGGCTGCGCCTGCGGCAAGCGTGCCAAAGATGTCCCACACGGAAAGGTCAAAACTCAAACTGGCCAGACCCATGACCCGGTCGCTGGCTTCCACGTGGAAACGGCTGTTGATGTCCAAAACAGTATTCAGAGCGGCTTCATGCTCAAGCATCACGCCCTTGGGCTGCCCAGTGGAACCGGAGGTGTAGATGACGTAAGCCAAATCTTTGGGCGACTGCACAGGGTCCCGGTTGAGCAGGGCAGCGGGGTCAGCCTCGCCAAGGGTATCAACTGCCAGGGTCTGTACATCCGCAGGCCACTCAACAGACTTGGCAAGGCTTTCCTGGGTCAGCACTGTGCGCACCTTGCCGTCTTGCAGGATGAGGGCCAGACGTTCTGCGGGCTGTGTCGGGTCCACAGGCAGATACGCGCCGCCAGCACAGAGAATGCCGAGTACTGCGACCACCTGCTCCCAGCCCTTGCGCATGGCTACTGCCACCAGTTCTCCGGGCTGGACCTGGCCTTCGAGCGCAGCCGCGACTGCTGCTGCCCTGCGCAACACCTCCCCGTAACTCAAGGTCCGGTCAGAGCTAATGACAGCCGGGGCATCCGGGTTTTCCTGCGCCTTTTTGAGAAAAGGACCGTGCAAAAGCCCTTCTGGCGCAGGTCCGCTGGTGGCGTTGAACTGTTCACGGCGGGCCAGTTGTTCTGGCGGCAAGACCGCGACTTCCTTCATGTCCCACACGGCAGGTTCACGGGCAAGACGCTCAAGCAGCCCGGTATAGGCGGCAAAGAGCGCCTCCAGATAGCCGGGATGGAAATATTCGGAACGCACATCCCAGTGAATGCCGAGCCGTCCCTGATCCTCAAAAACCTGGTGATCGATGAGCAACTGTGGGGTCTGGCTGGCAGAGAACACCATCTGCACGGGATTGCCGTCAAGGGTCATGGTGGTCAGGACATTGCCGTAGTCTGCCATGAGAAAGGTGCTGGTGAAAACCACCGGCATATACTGCTGTTCCCGTTCTGAACGGTAGCGGTTCAGCTCCCGCAGCACATCCAGACCGCTGAACTGGCGGTTATCGAGATCAGCCCAGAGACGGTCGCGCAGGGCCTTGGCCCGCTCCTCAAAGCTCAAATCCGGCGCGGCCTTGGACTCGAGCAGGAGGGTGTCGGTAAAGTCGCCGATCAGCTCCTCGATCTGGGGATGCAGCGGAAGACGGTTGAACAGGGTCAGGTTCAGACAGAAATCCGGCTCACGGTTCCACAGCCGCAGGACCTCTGCAAAGGCGGCCAGAAGGATGCTGGTAGGCGACAGCCCCCGTTTGGTTCCGGTCTCCTTGAGTCGGGTCCAGTCTTCAGGGGGAAGTCCACCGGCAAAGCGCTTCACCTTGGGGCGGCTTTTGATGTCCTGTTCAGCGAAGACCGGCATGGCTGGAGCCGGAGCCAGGGTGGAGATACGCTCCTCCCAGTAGGCGCGGGCCTGCTTGTAGGAATCCATGTTCCTGCGGTTTTCCAGAGACAGGACATAGTCGCGGAAGGTGAGGTCCAGAGGCTCGAGTACAAGGGTGGGGTCTTCATAAAAGCGCTTCACCTCGCTCAGGATGATGTTGAAGCTCAAGACGTCTCCCAAAAGCCCTTCCATGCTCAAGTGAATCCGATAGGTTTCTTCATCGAGGCGGGTGACATAAATATCGTACATGGGCCAGACATCCACTGCCTTGACCGCTTGACCGAGTTCATCCCGGATAGCCTCGATTTTTTTCTGCCTCTCCTCTTCAGATGCCTTGCTCAAGTCAAAGAACCGGATCTCAAAGGGCGGGACCTGTTCCAGAACCTGCTGCTGGCCGTTGGGCAGAATGATGCTGCGCATCATGTCGTGCCGCGCAATGAGTTTGCGCCAGGCTTCCTGATAGCGCTCGACATCCAGGTTGCGCGTTTCCAGTTCAAAGTACACATGACTCGACACGTCGCTCATGCCCAGGGCCGCGTTTTCGCGGCCAATGACATAGGCAAGCTGCACGTCGGTCAAAGGAAAGGGTTTGTATCGGTCTTCCGGTTTCAGGATGATGATGGGCTTCTGCTCCACCTCTTCAACCTTCTCAACCCCTTCCTTTTCCAAAAACAGAGCCAAAAGGGCTTCCTGCTCTTCTGTAAGACTGCTTCCGCCGGGAAGCAGGGATGTGTTGTCCATTGTCTCCTCCAGTGCTTGACCAGCCCCGTGCGGACCGGCCTTTGATCGATTCTGTTACCCTATCGTTAGAGCAATTCCGTTTTCACTTTGTATGTCATGCTGAACGAAGCGACTTTTCAGTGCGAAGCACGGTAAAAGTCTTTCA
>CAMNHX010000089.1 GCA_946539945.1 uncultured Desulfobulbus sp.
CCGGACAGCATCCAGAATGCTGGCCCTGGGCAAGTTGACTTTGGAAGACATCGCCGAATATACCGGTCTCGAACTGGATGCGGTGCGGGCGCTGGCGGAAAAGCAGCAGGATTGAAGCCTGTCTTGCTCCAAGAAGTATCCTTTTTTCAAAAAATAGAACAGCAATGCAGGAAACACACACATTCACGCTGAAAGAACTGGCCGAACTGGTGGGCGGCCAGATTCAGGGCGACCCCAAAACCGAAATCCGGGCACTGAACGGTCTGGAACTGGCCAGCCCCGGAGAAATCACCTTTATTCTGGATGCCAAGCAGCGCAGGCAGGCTGAAGAAACGCAGGCCAGCGCCTGCATCGTGCCGCCGGGCTGTGAGCTGACAGGCAAGCCCTGCATCATCGCGGTGGAAACAGCAGTGGCTGCGGCCCGCATCCACACCTTTTTGCTGGCCCGACCCTTTCAGGCCACAGGCATCCATCCCACGGCAATTATTGGCAAAGACTGCGCCATCCCGGAAGCAGTCAGCATCGGGCCGCACGTGGTTCTCGGCAGGGGCGTCAGGCTGGGCGAGCGCGTGCGCATTGACGCGGGCGCTGTGCTGGAAGACCATGTCGTCCTGGGTGAGGATTCGGTGCTGCACGCCAATGTTGTTATCAAACAGGGCTGTACCCTGGGCAAACGGGTGATTGTCCATGCTGGCGCGGTCATCGGCAGTGACGGCTTTGGCTTTGCCACTGACCAGCAGGGCCGCCATTACAAAAAGCCGCAGGTCGGCACTGTGCGTATTGATGACGACGTGGAGATCGGGGCCAATACCTGTATCGACCGGGCCGCCTTTGGCCAGACCTGGATCAAGTCGGGCGTCAAAATTGACAACCTCGTCATGATAGGGCACAACGTGGTCATCGGCGAAGGATCCATTCTGGTGGCCCAGGTGGGCATTGCTGGCAGCACCACTCTGGGGCATCACGTGGTTCTGGCCGCCAAGGCAGGTGTGGCCGGTCATCTGCATCTGGGCGACGGCGTACAGGTCGCAGCCAAGAGCGGTATCCACAGCAATATCCCGGCTGGCACTACGGTAGGCGGTTCGCCAGCCATTGAGGCCCGCAAGTGGATGAAATCAGCCGGACTCTACAACCGCCTGCCAGAGATGAACAAGGAACTGCGCAACCTGCGCAGGGAAGTGGAAGAACTGAAAGCCGCTCTGGGCAAGACCCCGGAGCAGGAGAACAAATAGCCATGGAAACTCTGCAACTGCCCTTGGATGCCAAGGCCATCATGGACCTTGTGCCGCACCGTTATCCCTTTTTGCTGGTGGATCGTGTCATCGAATGCGAGCTGGGGAAAAGCATCACTGCCCTGAAAAACGTGAGTATGAACGAGCTGCACTTTCTGGGGCATTTTCCCGGAGAGCCTGTCATGCCGGGCGTGCTCATTCTGGAAGGCATGGCCCAGGCTGGCATTATTCTGACCTGCCTGTCCAACCCGGAACGCAAAGGGCAGGTGGCCTATTTCGCAGGAATGGACAAGGTACGCTTCCGCAAGATCGTTTATCCCGGTGACCAGATGATCTACAAGATGGAAATGCTTAAACAAAAGGGCAAGGTCATCAAAATGTCTGGTCAGACCTTTGTGGACGACCAGCTTGTCACTGAAGCTGAACTGATGGCCAGTTATCTTTGAGCCTGCATTCGGGAAAGCCCATGTCCATTCATCCTTCAGCAGTCATTGACCCGGCAGCAGAACTGGACAGCTCGGTCCAGATCGATCCCTACGTCATTATTGAGGGTCCGGTGCGCATTGGCGCTCATACCCATGTGTGCGCCCATAGCGTACTCTCTGGCCAGACCACCATTGGCGCGGACAACCGGATCGGCCCTTTTGCCTCTATTGGCGCACCGCCCCAGGACCTGCACTATCAGGGCGAGCCGACAGAAGTTCGTATCGGCAACGGCAACCAGATTCGCGAATACGTGTCCATTCACCGGGGCACAGCTTCAGGGCGCGGCAAGACTGAAATCGGCAACCAGTGCATGATTATGGCCTACTGCCATATTGCCCATGACTGCAAACTGGGTGATCACGTCATCATGGCCAATCTGGCCACTCTGGCGGGTCATGTGGAACTGGGCGCCTTTGCCAATCTGGGCGGCATGGTGGTCTTGCACCAGCACGTCCGCGTCGGAGCTTACGCCTTTGTGGGCGGAATGTCTGCCATTGGGATGGACGTGCCGCCCTACGTGCTCTTGGAAGGCATCAGAAAGCGTGTGCGCATGTCTGGACTCAACAAGGTTGGGCTGCGCCGGGCAGGCATGAGCCGGGAAACCCTTGCCAGATTGGAAGAGGCTTTCCGCATCCTGTTCCGCTCTCCGCATCTGCTCTGGCCAGAGGCCCTGGAGAAGCTGGAAAAGGACCTGGCCGACTGCCCGGAAGCGCAGGCAATGCTGGCCTTTTGCAAGACCAGCAAGCGCGGCGTGATCAGGAGCAGCAATGACTGATTCTCCAGAATCTCCAGCCATTGGTCTGATTGCGGGTGGCGGCCAGTTTCCACTGCTCTTTGCCGAGGCGGCCCGGAAACAGGGTTTCCGGGTCGTGACTGTGGCGCATCTCAACGAAAGCGATCCCCGCTTGAATGATTTGAGCGATGAAATCATTTGGGTCAAGTTGGGGCAACTGGGCAAGATTATTCACCACTTCCACCAGCATCTGGTGACAGAGTCCGCCTTCTGCGGCACGATCACCAAAACGCGCATCTTTCGTGATGTTGTGCCAGACTGGAAGGCGCTGACCCTGTGGAACAAAATTGACATCCACCAGGACGACGCCATCCTCCGGGCCATTGCCGGGGCTTTGGCAGAAGAGGGCATTACAATTATTGAATCCACCCGTTTTTTGCAGCACCTGCTCTTTCCGGCAGGCGTACTCACGAAAAAAAAGCCCAGCAACGAGCAGATGGAGGATATCCGCTTTGGCTGGCGCATTGCCCGGGGCGTGGGACGGCTGGACATAGGTCAGACCGTGGTTGTGCGGGAGAAGAGCGTGCTGGCGGTTGAAGCCATTGAAGGCACGGACGCAGCCATCCGCCGGGGAGGTCTGCTTGCGGGGAGTGGCGCGGTGGTGGTCAAACTGCGCAAGCCAGGGCAGGATTTCCGCTTTGATCTGCCGGCAACCGGGGCAGGAACGATTGCTGTTATGACAGAAGTCAAGGCCAGCGTGCTGGCTGTGGAGGCCGGACAGTCACTCCTCTTTGACCCGGAAGCCATGATTGCGGCTGCCAACCGGGCTGGCATCGTGGTGGTGGGCCTTCAGGCGGACGGGGATGAGGTTCCGCTGGGGTGATGGGGAGCTTCAGCAAGACTGGATGTGGCTTTTGGAGAGAAATCCGGGGCTTTGAACTCACCGCTCTTGCCACCGCTCTTGTACAGCAGGCGCAGGTCCCGGATGACAATGTCCCGCTGCACAGCCTTGCACATATCATAGATTGTGGCTGCCGCAATCTGCGCCCCGACAATGGCTTCCATCTCCACACCAGTAGGGCCTACAGTGCGGGCTTCGGCCCGGATGCGTACACTGTTGCCAACAATCTCAAAGTTGATGTCAGCAAAGGTCAGATTCAATGGGTGACAGAGCGGGATAAGTTCCCCTGTGCGTTTGGCTGCCATAATGCCTGCAACCTTGGCGCAGGTGAGTACATCGCCCTTGGGGAGCGCCCGACGCCGCAGAAGGTCCATGGTTTCAGGCGCCAGTTCCACCACTACTCCAGCAATGGCCTTGCGTTCTGTGGCCGTCTTGGCTCCCACATTGACCATCGTAAGACCACCCTTGGCGTCCAGATGGGAAAATTCCTGCATACAGCCTCCTTGAGCTGTCTGGCGCGGACAAGCCGCCTTGATTATGTTCACCTTTGTACTCTTTCGCGCCAGTGCCTGCAAGCGCCTTTGGAGCGGTCAAGAGCCTGCAAAGGGAGTTGGACAACCGGGACCGACCGGGTCCACCTTCAGCAGCAGCCAAAGAGGCGGGCTGCTTCCACCATGGACTGTGCCCAAGGGCGATGGGTAGCGGGTTCGCACATGGACTGGTGCAGCCTGAACACGCCGGGCGCATCAGGGCGAAGGATCTGCTGGGCAACTTCCAGGTCTTCCTGGCTCACCCGGTAGTGCTGTTCAATCAGGGACACCTGGTCAGGATGGACTGCGGTCTTGCCGATCAGACCGTGGTTGAGATCGCTTTCCACCTCACGGGCCAGGGTCTCCTGATCGTCAAAGTGCTCAAAAACCGGCGCGGACAGGGCAAAGCCGTAAGGAATGAAGGTCGTTGCCAGTCGGGCGATGATATGCCCCAAAGGTGTTTCGTAGATGGTCTTGCCTCTAGGGCGGCGTATCCGCAGGAGCGCCAGCAGGTCGTTGCCACCAATGCGCAGGGAAAGTATCCGCTCGCGCCAGATAGCCCTGTCCATGTACGCGGCAAAGGACTGCATGGCGCTGTCCTGAAAGACCTCACGGGTTTCCAGGGTGGGCATGATCCACCAGGGCGAGGAGGCGGGAATCTGCCGCATATAGGCGTCCATGTTGTCTTCTGTGACCTTGGGCAACACAAAGCCGTCCAGAGCTGAAATGCCGTCCAGCTGCAGCACCGCAGACAGGATTTCGGGATTGCGGACGCGCACAAAACGCAAAAAGCCTGTCCGGGGATGCAGCAGGCGCAACGCGGCCTGCAGGTTGGCAAAAGCCTGCGGTAGTTCGGCTTCGGCAACCGCGTCCTCCAGACAGAAAATCACGGACCGCACAGCCGCGAGTTTTTCGCCTGCGGCAATGGCACAGAGATCAGGCCGGGTGGCCGGAACGTACAGGGATGCGCCGAGGCGCGGTATGTCAAACATGTTTGGTACTCCTGATAAGGGAAAGCGCATTGACCAACAGATCAGGCCGGACTTCAACCGGAACCTGTTTTTCCTGGGCCAGCGCGAGAAGGTGTTGCACGTTTTCCTGATCCGGGTTCTTGAGGATCAGGCGTTCTGGCAGACGGCGCAGCAAGACACGGGTTGCCTCGCCGATGCCAGGCTTGATCAGGTTGCGGTCTGTGACGCCGTAGCGGCGCATTTCCTCTGTCAGAAAGGCCGCGTTGCGCCGGACCTGCGCCAGAGCGTCAGGCTGCGGCGGCAGAGGCGGACGCTCTGCCCAGAGTTCGCGGATGCGTTCCATGATGTTGTCCACAAACCAGACAGAAAGATCCTGGTCTGCAAAGTCCTGATACAAAACGCAACCGTGGAAATCTTCCGGGCCAATGGTCTCGTTCAGCACACTGCGGCTCACCAGCCCGGAAATGGTCGCGTTCAGAATGGAAGAGGGAATGAGGTAGTCGTCCGCTGAAGCCGCGCAAAAAGCCTTGCCCGCCAGATCCGCCAGCACAAAGAGCCGGGGAGCAATCCCTGTGCCCCGGCTGGCGTTGTAGCTGGTCAGGGCGCTGTGCAGTTCCTCTGCGATGACTCCCTTTCCTGTCCAGCCGTCCACAAAGACCAGAGAGTTCTCGTCTGCGCCGCGCTCCAGAATGGTATCCAAGGCGCGGGCGTCAATGCCCCGGTCACGGATGATGGAAACCGAATAGTGTGGCGCAGCCCTGCCTGTCAGCAGGCGCAAAGTGTGGGACAGAATCGCGCCTATAGGCGTTCCGGCCCGGGCCAGGGAGACCAGAACCGGCTTGTCCACGCTCTCTGCAATGCGGCGGGCCAAGGTGAGGCAGTCTTGCGCCATGCGGTCACGGTTGCGCTGATGGGCCTCAAAAAACAGGCGGCGATACCTTGCAGAGGGCAGGCTTTCCAAGGAAAGCATCTCGCTGTAGTGGCGTTTGCCGCTCTGGATGAGTTCCTCTTTGGCTTCGGTATCCTTGATCAGTCCAAGGTTCTTGAGTTCGTCAAGCGCAAGGGGTTTCAGGAGAAATTCCACGTCTTCAGGTCTATAAGACCCGTGGAATGCGGGGAGAGGAGTGTTCACGGCCAGTTCTCCCGGAACGCATCCCCAGAGTGAACCAGCACCTGATCGAGCTGGCTCTCGCCCGGAACCAGCCGAGCGTCGCAGACGCGCAAAAAGGACAGATCAATCAGGGAATCCCCCATGCCCAGAGAAAAAGCAGGACCGTGTTCAGCCTCGAACTGGAGCAGCACGCGCCGCACCGCCCGCCCCTTGTCCAGCCAAGGCGGCAAGAGGGCCAGATTGTTGTGGTTGCAGTGCAGGGTCATGGCAGGCAGGGCAGCACTGTCCAGAGCCTGCCTGCAACGGACAGCCAGATCCTGGACCAGTTCACAACGGTTGCCGGAAGATTTGGCAGCCACGTAAAAGGGCGTTTCAAAGTCGCTGATGAGCCGCACCGCCACATCGCCTTGCAGGGCCTTGTTTTCCCTTTCCAGAAAGCTTTGCCAGCGCAACAGGGCAGGCAGGGCAGCCCGCGCCAGGACTCGCGACTGGGCCAGCCAGTCCTCGTCTGCCTGCCCCTCCGGGTTCAGGATTACGCCGCCGTAATCGATGATCGCAGGACCGCGAAAGGCGATATGTACCCGCAAAAAGGCGTCCAGATTGCGGGCTGTCACCGGAATGAGCAAGGCCCCACCATGCTGGAGCCAGTCCAGAAAGGCCAGTTGTTTGGGACTGGCCCAGCAGATCGGGTCCCCGTTTTTGAGAAAGGCCAGAGCTTGCCAGTCCTCTTGCGGCGGCTTTTTGCGGGCGCTCTGGAAGAGCGTGTCGTCAAGGTCAGTGAAGATCAGAATCTGCATGACTGCGCGGGTGAGTGGCGCTCTGGCGGGGGTCCCTATTTTTTCTGTCCGACCGGG
>CAMNHX010000090.1 GCA_946539945.1 uncultured Desulfobulbus sp.
TTCAGAGATGGCCACTTCCTTGCGGCCCCAGTCTGCCAGCTTGAGATCAGCGATCTTGTAGTCGTTCATAACAGCCTTATCTACCTTATAAAAAAAGAAAAAAGGGAAGAGAATCTCTGTGTTCAGATTACAGTCCAGCCGCTGCCTTCAGGGCCTCTGCCTTGTCAGTACGCTCCCAGGTGAACTCTGGCAGTTCCCGGCCAAAATGCCCGTAAGCTGCGGTCTTGCGGTAAATGGGCTTGAGCAGATCAAGCTGCTGGATAATGGCCTTGGGCCGGAGATCAAAGACTTCAGAGAGAATCTGGATCAGCCGCTCGTCCGCGATCTTGCCTGTGCCAAAGGTCTCTACATTGATGGACACCGGTTTTGCCACGCCAATGGCATAGGCCACCTGCACCTCCACCTCCCGCGCCAGACCGGCAGCCACGATGTTCTTTGCCACATAACGGCCCATGTAGGCTGAAGAGCGATCCACCTTGGACGGGTCCTTGCCGGAAAAAGCGCCGCCGCCGTGGTGTCCCCGACCGCCGTAGGTATCCACAATGATCTTGCGACCTGTCAGCCCGCAGTCGCCCACTGGCCCACCAATGACAAAACGGCCCGTGGGATTGATAAAGTATTTGGTGTTTGCGTCCAGCATCTGCGCTGGCAAAACCGGCTTGATGATGGACTCCATGACCCCCTCCTTGAGGGTCTCATAGCTTACGTCAGCTGCGTGCTGGGTGGAGAGCACCACCGCATCAATGCGCTTGGGCTGTCCGTTCTCATACTCCACAGTCACCTGGCTCTTGGCATCAGGACGCAGCCAGGGCAAAAGGCCCTGTTTACGCACTTCCGCCTGCTTGTGTACCAGGTTGTGGGCCATGGTGATGGGCAGTGGCATCAGGACTGCGGTTTCATCGCAGGCATAGCCAAACATCAGGCCCTGATCGCCTGCGCCCTGTTCCAGATCAATTCCTGTGCCTTCATCCACACCTTGGGCAATGTCTGGCGACTGCTTGTCCAGACTGGTCAGGACAGCGCAGGATTGCCAGTCAAAGCCCATTTCCGAGGAGTTGTAGCCAATATCCCGGATGGTCTCCCGCACTACCTGCGGGATGTCAACCTGGGCCTTGGTGGTGATTTCGCCAGCAATGACAGCCATGCCAGTGGTAATCAGCGTCTCGCAACCAACCCGGGAGAGCTTGTCCTGGGTCAGCATGGCATCGAGAATGGCGTCAGATATCTGATCAGCCATCTTGTCAGGGTGGCCTTCAGAGACAGATTCAGAGGTGAAAAAGTAGTGGGACATGGGAATCTCCGCAGAGAAGTTGAAAAAGGCTCAAAGGAAAACAGTCACAACGCAGAGGTGTCGGACTGCTACTACCGACAAGGCTTCACGCCCTTGCCAGAAGGGATTGCATTGCTGTAGATGATATTGCCTTGCGCGTCCTTCCAGCATCGAACCTCACCCGCGCTCGATGCCTTGTCCGCCCCGGCTGTCTCATCCGGCTTCTCCGGTTTGGTTTGCGACCTGGAAAGGCTGTCCTGCACGCTGACAGCCGCGCCCTTGACCGCAGACACCGCACGACCGCCATACTTGGACACCAAGACGCCTCCAAGCCCCAGCACGGCCACGATAGCCAGAAGAACCAGGGCTGGCTTCAGCCAGCGCCGCCAGTCAATGCCGGGTGCGGGAGGAGGCATGAAGTCCTCGCCATCGTCTTCAAGCTCCAGCTTCAGCGTAAAGACCGGTTTTTCACGGCGTCCTGCCGCATCCCTTTCCTGCGCCACCTGCACCTGGCCGGTCTTGAGAATAAGGGCGTTCCGCAGTTCTTCCACGTTGTAGTCCTGCTGTCTGGTGACAAAGAGAACCGGCAGCTTGAGGCTGGCGCAGATCTTTTCCAGATTCTCGTCGCGCTCCTTGCGCACCCCGTCAGACTGTCGGGGACTGTCGTACAGCTCAATGACGCAGGCCACTGCTGTGCGCCCCAACTTGCAAAGTACAAAGTCAAAGTGCCGGGAGCGGATGCTCTCAAAAGCCTCGCGCCATGCTGCAGACTTGCCTTGCGCGATGGCCGGTTTGATGAGTGCTGTCACCGGTATCTTGCTGTGAATGCGGTACAGACCCCTTGCCGCCTGTTCCAGCGCCTGCGCAAAGAGCGGATCCGCCTCGTGCTGTGCCGTGTTCTGCCTGTCCATTGCGCTACCCCGCCTCAAGCCAGTTCCTTGCGGAACAGCTCATTGGCCAGCTGCGGATTGGCCTTGCCCCGCGTCTTTTTCATCAGCTGGCCAACAAAGAAGCCCAAGACCTTTTCCTTGCCTTCGCGGAACTGCTGCGCCTGTTCAGGGCTGGCGGCAATGATTTCCCGCACAAGGGCGGTCAGCTCGTCTTCGTTACTCATCTGGGAGAGTCCCTTTTGCTGCACAATGGCTTCCGGGTCTCCGCCCTTTTCCAGCATTTCGGCAAACACGGTCTTGGCGATCTTGCCGGAAATAGCGCCCTTTTCCACCATGCTGATCAGCTTGCCCAGAGCCTCGGGCTGGATGGGACAGGCAGCCATGTTTTCCGCCCCGACCTCGCGCAGCAGTTCAGTGCCGATAAAGTTGGCCAGTTTCTTGGGCTGCTGGCAGACCGAGTTGGCTGCTTCAAAGAAGTCTGCCAACTCGCGGGAGGCGCAGAGCAGATCCGCATCATACTCGCCCAGTCCGTAGTCCTGCATCAGGCGGGTGCGGCGGGCATCCGGCAGTTCCGGCAGACCGGCCTGCAGATCGGCAATCAGCTCTTCAGAGAGCTGCACAGGGACCAGATCAGGGTCCGGGAAATAGCGGTAGTCGTGGGCTTCCTCCTTGCCGCGCATGGTTTCAGTGCGTCCTGCGTCCGGGTTCCAGAGTCGGGTTTCCTGAATGACCTCACCGCCGTCCAGCAGCAAGTCGCGCTGACGGCGTTCCTCAAACTCCAGGGCCAGCTGTACGTTGCGGAAGGAATTCATGTTCTTGAGTTCCGTGCGCGTGCCAAACTCCTTTTGTCCACGGGGCCGCAAGGAGATGTTGGCGTCACAGCGAAAACTGCCCTCCTGCATATTGCCGTCGCAGATGTCCAGATAGCGGACAATGGCGTGCAGTTTTTTCAGGTAGGCCACAGCCTCTTCAGGGGAGCGCATGTCTGGTTCGCTCACGATTTCCAGAAGCGGCGTGCCAGTGCGGTTCAGGTCAACGTAGCTGGCGTTCTCGTGTTCGTCATGCACCAGTTTGCCCGCGTCTTCCTCCATGTGGATGCGGGTGATGCCAATGGTTTTCGCCTCTTCGCCCACCACGATGTCCAGTTCGCCGTGCTCGCAGATGGGCAGTTCAAACTGGGAGATCTGGTATCCCTTGGGTAGGTCAGGATAAAAGTAGTTCTTGCGGGCAAAGCGGTTGTCCCGGTTCAGGGTGGAACGAGTGGCCAGACCCAGTTTCACGGCGGATTCCACTACCTTGCGGTTCAAAACCGGCAGGGAGCCTGGCATACCCAGACAGACCGGGCAGCAGTGGGTATTGGGCGGTGCGCCGAATTCAGTGGAGCAGGAGCAGAAAATTTTACTCTTGGTCTTCAGTTGGGCGTGGACTTCAAGCCCGATGACGGTTTCAAATTCCATGACCATGCATCTCTTGGTTATACAATAAGGCGGAAAAAGTGTGTTTGACTTTCAAGGCCAGAATATAATCTTGCACTCTTTTGTCCCAAAACAGAGACATTCCAAAGCCCTTCCCAGGTTCAATCGCACTGCAAGGGAGAGCAAGGCGAAACCTCTTTACGACCGCGCAAACTCCTGGGCGCTTTCCCCAATCCAGGCGCGGATACGGGCGAGTTCCTGCGGCCATTCCGGGGCTGTGCGGATGCTGATGAAGAGCCGGAACAGGTCCAGCACCAGATCGCAAAGCTGCTCAAAGAGACCAATGCGGTCCAGAAGACGCGCCTCCAGATCTGCCTGCCCCTTGCCTTCATCCGCCTGATCCACGGTTTTGGGCAGGCGCACGCTGCGGAACTCAAAGGTCGCGGCAACAAGGGTCACGCCAAACTCCTGATCGTTCCAGACCAGACGCAGGCGGGCCTGGGCAGGCTTTTTCGCCAGCGTCAGACCAGCCCGGGCTTCCCGAAGCTCGGTTTGCAGACCCCGGCAGATCACCTTTTCCTGGTCCTGACCCTCGCCGTACTCCAGAAGCATATGTTTTTCAAAGTACACTTCCACCTCGCCCCGGTCTGGCACGCTGACCGCGCCGCCGCGCTCTTCAGCCTTGTACCAGAGCCAGGTGAGAAACTCCTGTCCCAAAAAATGCTTTTCTGCAATCAGATCAACCAGATCCATACAAATCCCCGCAAGAGTGCCTTCAATTCCGGGCTGTCTCTGCTATCGCGCCCGCCTCCTGAATCAAGGCCAGATGCAGGTTCTCGGCCTCGTCCTGATAGCGGTTGGCGTCTTCCACCCTGCCCTGTTGCGCACACAGCCAGCTCAATTCGGAGAGTTGCGCCTCCACGATGGGATGCTCGCGTCCGTGAATGGCCCTGTTGATCTTCAGGCTTTTGAGACAGCAGCGTTCAGCCTGGGCGTATTCGTCGCATTTGGTGTAAGCCTCTGCCAAGGCACTCCAGTTGTCAGCCAAAAGCGGGTGATCAGGCGGCAAGGCTCTCTCCAGAATGGCCACAATCTTGCGGCGATAGGCCAGGGCATCCTTGTCCCGGCCAAAGCGCAGGGAGAGGGAGGCCAGCTTGTCCAAGGCCGGACAGAGCCGCTGATCCAGCAGACCCAAGGAGGATTCCAGCATTTTCAGGGAACGCTGATACAGGGAGTAGGCCCGTTCCAGAGCGCCCTGACTTTCCTGCATCTCCCCAATCTGGAACCAGGAGGTAGCCATTTCTGGATGGTTGTTGCCCAGGGCGCTACTCAAGGCGATCATGGCACTCTTGTAGAGTGGTCCGGCCTTGTCAAGACGCCCCACCTTCAGGCAGGTAAAGGCCAGATCGCGCTGGGCCAAGGCCAGCACCGCCAGATTGTAACCGGGCTGCAACCTGATGCGACGTTCCAAAGCAGCCCGCCAAGCGCCAGCCTCTTCGTAGTGGCCCAGAAAATGGGCCAGGTTGCCGGCTGGGCGCAGATACTCAAGGTTGCGGGGATCAAGGCGCAGGGCAATGGCGTAGCGCGCCAGGGCAAGGGACAGATCCGCCCGCAGCTCGGCCAGCCGGGCACTGAAAAAGGCTGCCTTGGCGACCTGTTGTGGCGGATTTTGCGTATCCCGGGTCCATGCCTCCAAAAAGTTCTCTGCCTCGGTTCGGGCTGCTCGGTGTAGCAGGGAGGCTCGGACAGTGGCAGCAGCCGTTTCGGGCCGGGCAGCGGCAAGCTGATCAAGAAAGGCAAGAATCTCGCCGTGACAGTCAAGCTCTTCCTGATAGCTTTCCTCAAGATGGGCTGTACGATCATTGACGACCTGCATCTGCTTGTGTGCCATCAAAATGTCCGCGTCACCACCAGCCCTGTCTTCAAGGGCTTCCAGCCGGAGTCGGCAGGTTGCGGCCAGTGCGTACAGCCGGGCCAGAAAGACAGCCCACAGGAGGACCGCGTCAGAGCGGACACCCACTGGAGCAGGCACGGCTGTCAGTTGGGGCAAGGGACGCAGGGTACTCGGGTCGAAAACAGGGCCAGCCGTCTCTTTGCTCTCCGGGAACGATGGAGACGGATTCTGTGGATTACGCTCTGCTTCCGGCGACACGGCGCTTTCAGCCTCCTTGTTCTGCGCTCTTTCCTCTTTCAGGAGCGCCTTGTGCGCCGCTCTTTGCGCAGACAGCCGCTTTTTCCTGGCGTGTGTACGCCAGAACGCCGCAAGGGCAACGGCAGAGACCGCTCCAAAAAGCACCAGCCAGAGTATGCCGTTCATGAGGAAGTCCTTTCAAACACCAAAGCTTGCATTACAGAAAAACAGCAGGTTGCAGGTTGCGCAACGCTTCCCGGGACGCACCCTCGGTCATGCCTTCGCCGACCAGCCAGGGAATTTGCAGCACCAGGCCCAGGCCAAAACTTTCCCGAAACAGCTCTTCCAGCAGGCTGATGTTTTTTTTGCTGGTGCTGAAAAACAGTACCCTACCTTCGCCCACATGCCAGTACAGATCGCAGGTGGATGGCACGGGTGGAGATTTGCGCAGCAGTTCGGCGTGGATACGCTCGCGAATTTCCAGACGGGCGGCCCGGGCAAGCCTGGGAAGCTGTTTTTCCCGCAGGATGCGCCTTTCCTCCTTCTGACAGAATTTTTTCAGCACTGCGGAAGAAACGCGGCGCTCGTCCACGCGCATGGTCAGGGCCACGTAGTCGCCTGCCGCATACGAGGCTCCGGCAAAGGATGCGTCAAACATATTGTCAACCGCAACCCAGCCCACAGACAGTTCATCCAGGGTGTCGTCAATGTCTTTGAAGGCGTACTTGACAACCTGCCCAGCGATGAAGTCCCAGGGTGAGGCAGGAAGTTCGCCACTTACGGCAAAGCGGGTGAGTGAGGCGGATCCGGTGAGCAGTCCCATATCGATAGTGGAAAAAAGACGACGGGCTTTGGCAATCGACTGTCACAACAAACAAAGCCGCTATTGTGCCGCAAATGGTCGAGCATTGCCAGAAAAAACTTTGTGTGCCCACGTGACCGATCTCGCAGGCAGAAAGACAAGGACTGGACCGGAGAATCTTCCTGCGGCAGGTTGATCCCCTACTGTGTCTTTAGGGGGTGTTTACACAAGTGTAACATTCTGATAACATTCAAAA
>CAMNHX010000091.1 GCA_946539945.1 uncultured Desulfobulbus sp.
TTATCTGCGACGTGGAAGAAGAGGGTAACATCCGGCGCGTGCGCGACGAGATCGCATCCTGTCTGCAAGGCGAGCGGCTGGACGGCATTGCGCATTCCATTGCCTTTGCCAACTATGCGGACGGCTTCAAGCCCTTTCACGCCACACCCAAGGCTGACTTCCTGCAGGCCATGGACATTTCCTGCTTTTCCTTCATCGCCATTGCCAACCACTTCAAGGACCTGCTGGCATCGACCGCCTCTGTACTCACCATTTCCATTTCCACCACGAGGATGGCAGCGGAAAATTACGGCTACATGGCGCCGGTCAAGGCGGCATTGGAATCGTCGCTCTGTTTTCTGGCCAAGAGTTTTTCCAGCTTCTCGGAAGTGCGCTTCAATGCGGTCTGTCCGGGCTTGTTGAAAACCTCGGCCTCTGCCGGGATTCCGGGGTACATTGACAGCTATCTTTTTGCCGAAAAGGCAACCTTCAGAAGGCGGGCCCTGGAGACCAAGGAAGCAGCCAATGTGGCGGCCTTTCTGCTTTCGCCGCGCTCTTCAGGCATTACCGGGCAATGCTTGGTGGTGGACGCGGGCATGGGGATGAATTACTTTGACCGGGAGATTGTGGCTGGAGCGAACAGGTGAGATACCGCTGACGAACCGCTGTAATGCACTGTCGCAGGCAGAGAAAGGGGAACTGGTCTTTCCACCGGATTACCCGACTCTTCGGCGAGGAATGCAACCGCTTTGACCCCTCACCTTTCTGAAAACAACACAACCACACCATGCTCTCCTTTGCCAGCGACTACCTTGAAGGCGCACACGAAAGCATCCTGCAACGTCTGGCTGCAAGCAACCTGGACCAGGTATCCGGCTACGGGACTGATCCTTTTTGCGCGTCAGCACGGGAGAAAATCCGGCAAGCCTGCGCACAGCCAAAGGCAGATGTTCGCTTTCTGGCAGGCGGAACCCAGACGAACCAGATCGTCATTTCCGCCCTGCTGGCGCGGCACGAGGGCGTCATTGCTCCAGAGAGCGGGCATATCAGTACCCACGAGGCCGGGGCCATCGAATACACCGGTCACAAGGTTTTGACCCTGCCGCAACAGGAGGGCAAAATCAGCGCTGAAGCGGTGGACCGCTACATGGAGAGCTTTTACGCTGACCGGAACCACGAACACATGGTTCATCCCGGTATGGTGTCCCTTGCCTGGCCCAGCGAATACGGCACGCTGTACAGCCGGGTAGAGCTGGAGGCGCTCTCCCGGGTGTGCCGGAAGCACCGGTTGCCGCTTTTTCTCGACGGCGCACGACTGGGCTACGGGCTGGCCTGTCCTGCGGCGGATCTGGACATGGCAGACATTGCCCGGCTTGCGGATGTGTTTACCATTGGCGGGACCAAGTGCGGCGCACTCTGCGGGGAGGCGGTGGTCTTTCCCAAGGGCGACGCGCCCCGGCACTTCACCACCCTCATCAAACAGCAGGGCGGGTTGTTGGCCAAGGGGCGGCTTCTGGGCATTCAGTTCGACGCGCTCTTCACCGACGGGCTGTACGAGCGCCTCGGTGGCCACGCCATTGCCATGGCTGACCGTTTGCGGGCGCTTTTCACTGACAAAGGCTATACGTTTTTTCTTGCCTCTCCCACCAACCAGATTTTTCTGGTTCTGGAAAACGAACAGATGAACCGGCTGGCAAAAGAGGTGGCCTTCAGCTTCTGGGAGCAGGTGGACGAGACGCACAGCGTGGTTCGTTTTGCCACCAGTTGGGCCACAAAACCCGAAAGCATCGAGCGCTTGGCGGCGATACTTTGAAAACTGCCTGTCTCTTGCTGTACCTCACAAAAACACCAACATCCAGAGAAGGACAACACCATGAAATCAACAATGAAACCGGAAAATTTTCTCCTGCGCTTCTGGGAGATCATTCGGAACACGCCAAAGATCTTTCTGGCCAAAACCACGCCGCTCTATGTGAAGATCATTCTGGTACTGGGCCTGGCTTACTGCGTCTCGCCTTTGGATTTCATTCCCGACACGCTCCCGGTTCTGGGCCTCCTGGACGATCTGGGGCTGGCTGCCCTGTTGGTCGGTTGGGCCAGCACCTTTGCCACTGCCGACCATCAGACCGAGAGCGGACAGGACGGCTCTGCGCATGGCCCAGCCTCTGCGGAGTACTACGCTGATCTTCTTGGCGTCAAGCCGGATGCGGACTTTGCCACCATCAAAAAGGCTTACCGCCAGCGGGTCATGGAATACCATCCTGATCGGGTCAGCGGGCTGGGTGAAGACCTGCAGAAACTTGCCGAGCGCAAGATGAAGGAACTGAATGAAGCTTTCAGCTACTTTGAGCGCAGGTTCAACCAGTCCGGGGCACGGGTCTAGCCATGCGATACAGCACGGTGTGTCTGCACAGTTTCGGTGTGGCCCTGCCGCCCCGGACAGTCAGTTCAGAAGAGATTGAAGCCCGGCTTGCGCCACTGTACGAGCGCCTCAAACTCCCAACAGGCCGCCTGGAACTGATGACCGGCATCAGGACCCGGCGCTTCTGGCCTGAAGGCACAAGACCCAGCGAGGCAGCCTCGCTGGCGGGAGAAAAGGCGCTTGCAGCCTCTGGGATTGACCGCAAGCACATCGGCAGTCTGATGTTCTGCTCGGTGAGTCGTGACATGATGGAACCAGCCACGGCCAGCTTTGTGCATCGCCGTCTGGGGCTGCCCGCCTCCTGCCAGCTCTTTGACCTCTCCAACGCCTGCCTGGGTTTTCTCAACGGCATGATGATGACTGCCAATATGCTGGAACTGGGACAGATTCAGGCCGGGCTGGTGGTGGCAGGCGAAACAGCGGAAAACCTGCTGGACTCCACCCTGCGCCACATGCTGGCTGACCAGAGCCTGACCCGGAAAAGCATCAAGCCGCTTTTTGCCTCCCTGACCATCGGTTCCGGTGGCGTGGCCCTGGTGATGAGCAGGCAGGACTTTGCAGACAGCGGGCATCGCTTGGTCGGTGGCGCGTACCAGGCCAACAGCAGCTTCAACCATCTCTGTCAGGGCGGCCAGAACTCGGAACAGGGCACACTGATGTCCACGGATTCCGAAGCACTCCTGGTGCGCGGCATTGAGACTGCTGCTGCCTGTTGGCAGGCTTTTTCTGCGGAACTGGGCTGGACAGCGGAAAGCATCCAGCGCTTTTTCTGCCATCAGGTGGGCCGCGCCCACGCGGAACGCCTCTTTGCCGAACTGGGTCTTGACCCGGCCAGAAATTTCGAGACCCTGCCTGTCTTTGGCAACGTGGGTTCGGTCTCCGCGCCCGTGACCATGGCCCGGGGCATAGAGGAAAAGGCGCTCCTGCCCGGACAACGCGCCGCACTGCTGGGCATCGGGTCTGGCATCAACTCGCTGATGTTGGGCGTGGAGTGGTGAGGGCTAGGGGACTTGCAGAAAGGTTCCCGCAGGAAGGCGTCTCCCACTCTTGTTCCAAACACCTCAAAAGGTTGCTCTTTGTCAGGCAGCTGCGCCTGACTCGCCCTCAAGCTCCTGCTCAATGAGAGACAAAGTTATGGAAAGCGTGACACACGAAAACAGGACCAAGCGTGAAGCTGGTCCTGACTTCATCAGAATATCGGCCTGTATCCTTGTGATTCTGATGCACACGTCTTCCATTATGTTTTTCAAGTTCTCTGAAAACTGGAGTATATGTGTTGCCTATAATGCCCTGACAAGATCGGCTGTACCGTTATTTTTTATGCTTTCAGGGTATTTTCTACTCAACAAAAGGATCGAAAGCATACCTCTGTTCTATATAACAAGACTGCATAGAGTTCTTTTCCCTTTTTTCATAGTACTGATAATTTATTATATAAAATTATGTGTATTCCAAAATGAAATGTCATCCCATGATTTCATTGTAAAATCATTAACGGGAAAGATACCGAGAGGCCATCATTTTTGGTTTATTTACACGCTTGTTGGCGTATATATCACCCTTCCTTTCTTCAGTTATTTTTTCAATACTCCCCAAGGAATGAGATTCATAAAAGTTTATCTTGTAATATGGTGTATATCATGTGTCTGTTTTCCTATTTTTGAGAAATTACACTGGGTCTCATTTAATATATTCAAATCATTTCATTTTGACTTTTTCTCTGAATATACTGGATATTTATTATTGGGAGGTGTAATATCAAGAATCAAATGTAAAAATACAAGTAGCTTGGCGTGGTTTGGTTTATATATTTTTGCCTCATTCTTGATTTTTATATCAACATATTTATATTCACATTATATTCAAAAACCAAGTGCAATTTTTATTTATGAAAATCCTTTTGTATTGATGCAGTCTGTCGGATTTTTTCTTGCATTCATGAACTTTAACTATAGTAATAAGGTAACTGGAAAATTTGCAGAATTATCTTACTGGATCTATTTGATTCATATCCTGTTACTGGATCAAATTAAAAAGATAATCGATGTCACTGGATATTCCTTGTTTTCAATACCGTTTATGGCTTTCTTTGTTATATCTCTGGCCTTTGTACTTTCATTTCCTCTTCGACACTTTGAAAACATATGTAACCGGCTGTTTTTCACCCCCTGTTTCAACAAACTGAAAACGACACTTTGTCGTCTTGAATAATCGCCTCACTCTGTTTCTTTGGTCTTTCCGCTCGACCAGGCACATCTTCCAGGGTTTCTTGCACGACCTCGGACAAACATCATGATTGACGCAACAAAGCTCCCCGAATATCCCTTTACCCCGAACTTCGCCGACATAAACGGTCATCGGCTCGCCTGGCTGGATGAAGGTCCGAAAGATGCGCCGGTTCTGGTTATGGCGCACGGCAACCCGAGCTGGTCCTACCTGTTCCGCAACCTTGTGCAGCGCCTGCGCGACCGCTTCCGCTGCATTGTGCCGGATCATCTGGGATGCGGCTTTTCCGACAAGCCCCAGGATGCGCCCCCAGACACGCCGTACCGCCTAGCCACGCATATTGCCAATCTGGAAGCGCTTCTGACCTGTTTGGGTATCACACGTTGCGGCCTGCTTGTCCACGACTGGGGCGGCGGCATTGGCATGGGCTGGGCAGTGCGCCACCCGGAATGTGTGACTGCCCTGGTGGCCTGCAATACAGCGGCCTTTCGTTCTGAAAACATGCCCAAACGCATTGCGCTGGCCCGTATCCCGCTCTTTGGTGCGCTGACCGTGCAGGGGCTGAACGCCTTTGCCGGGCTGGCCACGAAAATGGCGGTACAAAAGCCCCTGCGCCCGGAAATCGCGGCAGCCTTTCTTGCGCCCTACGATAGCTGGCAAAACCGCATTGCCACCCTGCGCTTTGTGCAGGACGTGCCCATGTCACCCGCACATCCCAGTTGGGACACGCTGGTCGAGGTGGAAAACGGGTTGGTAAAACTGGCGGACAAGCCGCTCTTGCTCTGCTGGGGCGGCGCGGATTTCTGCTTTGGCCGGGACTTTTATGAGGAATGGCAGCGCCGCTTTCCGCAGGCCGAGGCCCATTGGTTTCCAGAAGCAGGACACTATCTCTTTGAAGATGCAGCAGCGGAAATTTTTCCGCTTATTGACACCTTTCTCTCCCGTCACCTTTTGGAGGCGTCATGAACACAGAGAACAGCAACATCGTCCAAGTTTTGGCCGAGGCCGCAGCACAGGAACCCGATGCCGTGGCCCTGGTTGCCAAAAAAGGCAGCACGTGGCAGCGCTGCACCTTTGCCGGGCTTGCCGCCCGCAGTGAACAGTTCGCGGCCCGGCTGCACGCCTGCGGCATCCGACAGGGTCAGCGGGTCATGCTCATGCTCCGCCCCTCCATTGACTTTGTGGCCCTGACCTTTGCCCTGTTCCGCTTGGGCGCGGTCATCATCCTGATTGATCCGGGCATGGGCCGCAAAAACCTGTTGCGCTGCATCAAGGAGGTGGAACCAGAGGTCCTGATTGGCGTCAATCGTGCCATCTGGTTCAGCAACCTGTTTGCCAAAGCCTTTGCCTCGCTCAAGCTCCGCATCTCGGTTTCCGGCTGGGCGCCGAACAGCTTTATGCTGGACGCCGGACCAGAGACCGACATTCCGCCCGCCTTTGTCGCCAAGCCTGACGATCTGGCAGCCATCGTGTTTACCACTGGTTCCACAGGCGCACCCAAGGGCGTTCACTACACTCACGGCATTTTTCACACCCAGCTGCGGCTCATCCGCGACTATTTCGGCATTACCCACAACGACACAGACCAGCCGGGTTTTACGCTCTTTGGTCTTTTCTCTACCGCACTGGGGGCCAAGGCTGTGTTGCCAGACATGGACCCCACCAGACCAGCCAGGGTCAATCCGAAGAAATTCATGGACAGCATTCTGGCGGAAAAGGTCAACTATTCCTTTGGTTCACCGGCAATCTGGCGTGTGGTCTGCCGCTACTGCCTGAAAAAGCGCCTCCTGTTGCCTCTGCACACCGTACTGATGGCTGGCGCTCCGGTTTCCGGGGACCTTTTGGCGGACATGAAAAAGATTTTGCCGTCCGGGGCACGCATTTTCACGCCCTACGGCGCTACCGAGACCCTGCCCACAACCTGCATTGAGTCCCGTGAAGTGGTGTATGAAACTTGGGAGGAAACCCGCAAAGGCAAAGGCTACTGCGTGGGCTTGCCTGTGCCGGGCATGGAGGTGCGCATCATGTCGCCCCGGGACGGCGAGGTTGCCCGTTTTGCCGATGCCGAGCTGTTGGGGCCGGGTGAAATTGGTGAAATTCTGGTGCATGGTCCAGT
>CAMNHX010000092.1 GCA_946539945.1 uncultured Desulfobulbus sp.
TGTTGATCAGGTTGTCCCCCACCTGCCGGACCTGCTCTGCGTCACCAGTAATCAGGGGTAAATTCTGGTCCAGTTCCTTCTGCAGTGTTACGTGGCTGGCAACAAGGATGTGCATGGTGATGGTCAAAACATCCTCCACCACCTCGTTCAAGTTCACTGGTTGGCGCACGTTACCGGAATGCCGGGAGTACTTCAGCAGATCCGCCACGATTTTCCGGCTGGCCTTGATCTGGCGCTCAATGGCTTCCAGATTGCGGTAGGTTTCCGAATCCTTGGGGAAATCGTCCATCATCAGTTGGGCATAACCCAGAATGACGCCCAAAGGCGTGTTGATCTCATGGGCAATACCTGCGGCCATCTGGCCTACAGTCACCATTTTTTCGCTGGCCACCAGTTGGGCCATCATGGTCTTCAACTGGGTGATGTCCTTGGCAATGTTTTCCGTGCCCAGAAATTCACCCTGCGGGTTGTACAGCGCAGTGGAGGACAGGACCACAGAGATGAAGACACCGTCCTTCTGACGCAGCACTGTTTCATGGTCGTGCAGGTAGCCGGACTGCTTCAGACAGGCAAGCAATTTGTCCAGTTCTGCCGGGGGGAAAATATCCTGCAGGTGCAGGGAGAGAACCTCGTGCGCATCAAACTGCAGTTTCTGGTGGCCTGCCGGGTTCATCTCCTGCAACTCGCCGTTTGGGCCGGAAAAAAAGATGATGTTGTTGGAATCACGTACCAGCCGCCGGAAACGCTGCTCTGAAGCGAGCAGTTCCGCAGCCCTCGTTTCCACCATGTCCGCCAGGTTGTTGTTGAGTTCCTCGAGTTGTCTTGTTGTGGCGGTCAGAGCCTGTTCGGAGCGCTTCAGGCGGGCGGCCTCGGCCTCGATGGCGTCGTAGGACTGCACGCCCTTGCGGTAAAACAGCATGACCGCAGCCACGGCCACCATGAACAGCGAGTTGAAACCGCCTGCCAATGGCGCAATTTTGAACCAGAAGACCTCATTGCCCATGATGTCCAGCATCACCCGGGCCAGATGGCCCACGCCCCGGGCCATGGCAAAGGCTGAAGTGATGGCGGTGACATAAAACAGATAGGACCAGAGAAAGTTGTCTGGCTTGAGCCTGGTGAGCTTCCAGGCGTAGAGTGTGGCCAAGCAGGCAAAGACGATATTGGCCGCTGCGCCGGTCAGTTCCACTACAATGACAGGCACAAGGGAAATGGAGTTCACGGCTTTTTGACCTCCATGCCTGCCGCAGCGCGGTGGTAGAAGATGCGCACCGCCAGGTACAGGTAAAAGAGACCAGGCACGCAGAGCAGATGATCCAATCGCGCCAGAAAGTAGCATAGTTTGGCCAGGGTCCAGGGCAGTTGCAGCCGTATGTCCAGAAAGTGATTGCCTTCGACAAGGGCGACCTCTTCCACACGGGTTGCCGCAATATGACCAAACAAGGCCAGGAGGTTCCAGAGGACCATCAACACGCAGAAGCGACGAAGGTATCGCCAGCCCTGCACAGTGAAGTCGGCTTGGCGCACATAGCCTGCAAAGCAGATCAGCGAGATGATGTAGTAGAGATGGGCGAGCTGGTGTGCGTATAGCCCTTCGGTTGGCGTGTCATGGGCCTGCAGCGCCAGTGCGCTCTCCGGCGCAAAAACGGCAAGGCAAACCAGAAGAGCGGCGGCAAGGGGCCAGTTCCGCCCCGGCTTGGCATACATGGTCAGTCCTCCTGAAAGTGGTTATAGCCCTGAAAACCCAAAGGGCTTTCCTGTCCGCCTGTGGAGAGCCGCAGACCCGGTTCCCTGTCCATACGTCCCAGACAGAGCAGGGGCAGACCACAAGCAGCAGCCAGTTCCCGCAGACTTGCCTCCTGGTCTGGCGCGGCAGTGAACAGAAGCTCAAAGTCTTCACCGCCCTTCAGCATCCAGTCCAGCGCCTGCGCTCCGCAAAGTCGGGCTGCTTCTGCCAGAGCCGCAGAGGGTTTGAAGTTTTCGGCAAAGAGTACAGCACCCAGCCCGGAAGCGGCGCAGAGATGCGCCAAATCCGTGGCCGGGCCGTCAGAACAGTCCATCATGGCGTGAACCAGACCGCTAGTGGCAAGTTTTTGTCCCAGTTCCACGCGGGCTGAAGGATTCAGGTGTCGGGCGAAGAGTGGCGCAAAGTCTGGATCATCCTGATCCTGTCCGGCCTGCAAGAGCGCCAGACCAGCAGCAGCCGCGCCCAGTTGACCACTGGCATAGACGGCATCTCCGGGTTCTGCGCTGCTCCGCAAAAGCAGGTCCTTTTCCGCCATTTCGCCCAGAACAGTCACAGTAAAGCTGAAGCCACCGGGGCTGGCCACAGTGTCGCCGCCAACCAGGGCACAGCCGTATTCCGTGCAGGCTGTCAAAAAACCCCGGTTAAAGGCGCGAACCCAGTCCTCGTCAAAACCGGGCGGCAAACCAGAGGAAAGTAGGAGCATCTTGGGTATGCCGCCCATGGCGGCAATGTCACTCACGTTGACGCTGACCACCTTGCGGCCCAGAAGTTCCGGCGGATGGAAGCGGCGGTCAAAGTGGATCGTTTCCACTAGGGTGTCCATGCTGGCAAGTTGGACCCTGCCCTTGCCCAGGCGCAGAACCGCGCAATCGTCGCCAATGCCCTGAATGACCCCAGCAGCATCTGCCTGTGCGGCCAGGTCCTGGATGTATTCTCTCTCCTTCATGCTTGTCCCTGCCAAAGGCTCACCGTCAAAAGTCCCAGAATGGTCATGATCAGGGAACCGCCCACGTGTAGGGCAATCGCGCCTGCGGCCAGTCCTGGTCGCCCGGACTGCACCAGCGTGGCCAATTCCAGAGAAAAGGTGGAAAAGGTAGTCAGCCCACCCAGAAAACCGGTGATGATCGCCAGCTTCCACTCCGGAGCCAGGCTGGGGTGCAGGGCAAAAAAGGCGGCAGCCGCGCCAATGAGATAGCCGCCAATCAGGTTGGCAGCCAGCGTGCCCGGCGGAATGGCGGGAAAGAGCGCGTTCAGGGCGCGTCCCAGCATCCAGCGGACCACAGCCCCGCAAGAGGCCCCCAGACTGATGGCAAAAAGAGCGGTGCAAGTTTTGAGCATCTGTCTTTCCTCTTCGCTGCTGTTTCAGGGTGCTGGAAGCGGACTCATACCGCCACCTCTCCGTTCATCAGTTTGGGCAAGAGCAGATCGCGGGCTTTGGCGAGCGCGGCGTTCTGACGCTTCAAGACGTCCATCTGACGATGCCACGGCAACACCGTTTCCTCAAATAACCGAAGGATTTTTTGCTCCGCAAGCAACAGCAGGCGACTGTGGGCAAAATCTCGATTCAATCCGGGCACGGCGACATCTGTACTGATGAAATTCATCTGTTGTAGGGCGTAGTAGAGGAAACAAGAGCAGTGTTCGGGGTCAATGTAATAGACCGTATCAATGGGGTGGCAAGCGTCCACTGACCAGAACACGCTGCCGACATTGCCTTTTCTGCCGACGATGATTGTCGGACCGGCAACAAGCGGCTTGATGTGCGTCCCGAGGACGCCACTTGATCCGTAAACTGGAAACGGGCCGGGAACACGGTCTTCGTTCTTCAGAGCCTTACCGTATTTCAAGGGAGCGACAGCCCCCAGTGGCTTTCTCTCCCACCCCTCCGGCACGCCGTCCCAGATTCTCGCGTGTTCGTGGCCGGGGAAGCGCAGGCGCACGAACCATTCCTTGTAGAGCAGCCGTGCCGCCTGCTCCAGCAGTTGAATCCGCCGCCGGTTGTTGTCGATCAGGTCGTCGTAGGCGGAGAGAACCGAAGCGATTTGATCCTGGTTTGTTAAGGGAAGCAGTGGAATCTGTAAGCTACCAAGAATTTTGGTGTTGAGGTTGAGCATCGTCGTACCGACGGCATTTCGCTCAAGCCATTCAACGCATTGGCGAAGTCCAAGAAAATAGAAGAGAAACCTGGAACGCAATTTTTCTTCCGGTGGTTCAATCTTGATGCATCCAGTTCCACACAGAAACCCTGCTTGCTCCTCGTTGATGTATGCACATTTGCTGATTTCTCCCCGGCGCGGAAACACAATGGATCCAGCTTTCAAGAAATGGCGCGAGAGTTGACGGGCTTTTTCCGCTGGAATGCGTGCTATTCCACTTTCGTCAACGCGACCATTGCGAATATCTTTAGGCATCACCACCGGGACGCCTTGTTCTGAATAGTCAGATTGATGAAGTTGGGAACCAAATGGGCCTGTTTGAATCAAGCCGCCCCACTCTTCGACTATTTTGTTGAGCGTGAAGGTCATCATCCTCCCAACTCCTCAAAATTCTTCCAAATTTTACCGTATCCACTGCTCCTGTCCGCAACACGGCAGACTTTCAGCGGCTTTGGCAAACCCTACGGCGTCAACATTTTGAGTCCTGTCCACCACAGAGTGGAGTCGCGTTTCAGATGCACCCGCAGGGCACGATCCGCCTGCGCGATTTCCTGGGCGGTCACGGTAGCACCCAAAGGCAGAATACGGCATTTGCCTGTGGCGATCTTCATGTTCAGTTCCTCGTTCAGTGCCTCCTGCTCGCCGTTGCGATCCATGCGGGCCAAAGCCTTGTAGTCTTCCAAAGCGCGGCAGGCGTAGGCCCGGTCGCTCACCGTAAAGTCGCCCTCTGCCTTTGCCACTGTTTGCCCGCCCTGGTCTGCCAGACCTGCTGCCTTTGTCCGAACCTGGACCGGGAGTTCTTCCTGTCGGGGCGCACCCAAAAAGCTGAACAGCGCCAGCACGCCAAAAAACACCAGCAGGGCCAGACAGCCGCAACCTCCGCCCACCAGCGCACGGGGCAGTTTTGGCGGCTTGGCGCGCAACTGTTCCTGCCACTGCTCCCCGCCGTACATGGGTTCGCCGCAGTACGGACAGACTGACGCACTGAAAGGAACCAGTCTGCCGCAGTCTGGACAGGGTATCTGCTTTTCCGCATCCTCCGGGGAGGAGGACTCACTCCCTGCAGCCTGCATTCCGCTGCCTTGGGTTCGTGCCAGTCGGACTGCCGCAGCCTGCCTTTGCTGCCCGCTTACAAGCCGATGCTCCCTTTCCTGCTGGCACTCACTGTCCAGCACCCCATCTCCGGCGCTTCCGGCGCAGGATGCCCCGCAAGCCGGACAAACTTTTGCCTCTTCCCCTATGCCTTTGCCACACTGTGGACACTGTCTCATGCTCTCCTCCTTCCTTGGTGACTTTCCTGCCTTGCCGGGTGGTTTCAGATGCCTCATCCGGCCCCTTTTAGAGCGTTTCCGTTTTGTCTTTTCACCGTTTTTCTGGAAACCCTGAAGCGCGAAGCGCTGAAGGCTTTCCAGTGCGCCAGCACGGTGAAAGTAGTCCTGCCGGGTTCCAGAATCTCGGCAAAGGCTACTCCTGCAAGCATTGCGGTATTCTCAAGGAGATTCTTCACTTCGCTTCGCTTCGTTCAGAATGACTTTTCAGTGCGAAGCACGGTAAAAGTATTTCAGTGCGATAGCACGGTAAAAGTCTAAAAAGTGAAAACGGAAGCGCTAAACCCTTGGCAATCTGTCTCACCTGTCTGCCAACAAGGCGTTCAACAGTTCGCCCCAGCTGGTGAAGCGGTAAAAGGGAAAATGCGGCCAAGGCACTGTGTGTGTGCTTTCCTTGCCCCAGGCCCGAAGCTGGTTACGCCCCGCAAAGATACGGTCACGGCTGGTGACTACATGGTGGCTGAACATATCCAGCGCCACTGGCGCATCCCTGCTCGCCTGATGCAGAAAGACCAGTTCTTCCCGCAAATCCGCCAGAGTGCGGTGGGGACGGTTGCGCAGAAAGCAGGCAGCTTCATCTTCCTCGTCAAACATGGTGCGGTAAAACGCGACAAGCCGGTTTTCGTCAAAATCGGCAAGCACAGCTTCAAACTGTTGGGGAGCCAAACCCTGTCTCTCGTCCACGGGCTTCAGGGTTCCACCCAGGGCAATCATTTCGGAACACAAGGCCCGCAACGGCCAGGTGCAGACCTGCGTGGCCATCCATACGCCAAAAGACCAGGCCACCAGAATCACGTCTTCATAGGTCTGCAATTCCGGCAGAGTGAGCGGCCAGGTGTTCCTGTACTGCGACAGCATACACACGTCCACGCCACCTGCTGCAAGCGGGGCAAAGGGGCGGGAGTCCATGCCCCAGCCCGCAAAAAACACCACGCACACGGGACTGCCGTGCCGATGCAGCCAGGTGCAGGTCATATTACTCGTCTTCATTGCCTTCCGTGAGAGCCTCTCCATTTGAGGGAACCTTGAAAAGTTCAGAGCCTGCGCACATCCCCCTAGGTAAAACCGTGAAAAATCGGGAAGTTACAAAAAAGGCAATCCAGTCTTTCGGCTTTTTTGCAAGGTTCCCTTGAGTCTTGTTTGTCCGTGCAGCGAGCTGGAAGGTGACCTGGTATCGGGGATGACACAACCAAGGTATCCAAATTGACGGGGAATGCGAAGAGAGATTTGCAGGGGCAGGGGCCGGAATCTGCACAACCTTGTCTTCTGCCCAGTCTGACAGAGTTTTTCAGGACGGTGGCAAGCAAGGCCAAAAAAAGTCTGCGCACCGCTTTTGCGATGCGCAGAACTCTGTCACCAAACTGGCTGTTTGTACTGTTTAGAGCAATTCCGTTTTCACTTTTTATGTCATGCTGAGCGAAGCGAAGCA
>CAMNHX010000093.1 GCA_946539945.1 uncultured Desulfobulbus sp.
TGGAGTGTTTTTCACTCCACCCTCCACTCTCAACATTCCTCTCTCCAACTCAAAACCCCCTGCAAAATCTACCCTTTCGCGAATCCCTCTCCTTCCCTCCAGCCACTTTTTCCTTCCTGCTTCTGCTACTCTCTCTCTTTCGCGAAATGTTCAACACTTTCCTTGACATTACGACAGAATTTGCGGAAAATAGCGGGCGATTTGTTGGCAGAGGCGGGCGCTACGCCCATTTCCATACCTAACGGACACGGATATTCTCCGCCCGAAAAGCCTTGTGCCTATCTGGCGAACCCAAAGGAGATTTATGCAAACAGCTGATCCAGGGAGCGCGTCCCTCAAATTGCTGGTCTTGGGTTTCAACGAAAATGAACGACGGCTTTTACAGTCCATTGTCAAGCTGTCCCAACGGCGCTCACCCACCCTGCATCTGTTGCCCGCCAGCGAAGGCCAAGGCGCGGACGTCATCCTGATTGACGGCCAGGACGAAAGCGCCATGAAGTGGGCCGCTGCGCAGCCCTGGTTGAGTGGCAAGCCGGTCGCTTGGGTTGACCATCCCACCGGCGAGGTAGCCGGCACACATACAGTCTTGAAAAGACCTGTGCAGTGGACTATTCTACCTGCGCTGGTGTCCCGCATCATGGCCAAGGCAGGAACGCAGAACGCTTCCGCCCACGCCGCCACAGAGCAGGCGGCTCCCCAAGAGACCGCTACCCCTGCGCCGCAACCTGGTCCAGCGCCCGGTCCGGCCCAGCCTGCACAGACCGCCGCGCCCACCGGCAAGAAGCAGGTTCTGGTGGTGGATGACAGCCTTGCGGTCCGGCAGCAGCTCATGTCCTTTCTGGAAAAACGCGGTATGTCTGCCAGCTATGCGGAAAGTGGCGATGATGCGGTCGCCAAGTGCCAGAATACGACTTACGACTGCATCCTTCTGGACGTACTCATGCCCGGCATGGACGGCTACGAAACCTGTCGCCGTATCAAGGCCATGCCGCACATGCTGAAAAAGGTCAAGGTCATCATGCTGACCAGCCGCACATCCCCCTTTGATCGGATCCGGGGCAAGATGGCTGGTTGCGACGCTTACCTGACCAAGCCGGTCCAGGCCCAGAAGTTGTACGAAACCTTGAGCCAGTTCCTGGCCGCTTGAATTACCCCGTTACCGTGACGGGGAGAACTTTCACTCACACTTGCAAGGAGAAACAATCATGGTACGCACGATTCTGGCTGTAGATGACAACCCCTCTGATCTGGGCCGCATTGAGAAGCTGCTTGCTGGCGCTGGCTACCAGGTGAGTACCGCCAACAACGGTCAGGCTGCTCTGGATGCGGTCAGACGTTCCAAACCGGACTGCATTGTCATGGATGTAAATATGCCGGTCATGGACGGTTTCGCCGCGACCCGCGCCCTGCGCAACGATCCCAGCACCAAGGACATTCCCGTGGTTTTGGTCACGGCCAAGGATCAGAAGGCTGACAAGGCCTGGGGTCAGTTGCTGGGAGCCAAGGGTTATGTCACCAAGCCTTACACGGATGCGGACGTGTTGAACGTGATTCGCGGCCTGTAAGTGAAACGCGCAAGTCTTTTATTCCCGGAGAGCTGTGTATGGGTACGAAACCGGTATCCACTCTGGGTCACATCTTTCACCTATACTTGCAAGGAGAAAAAGTATGGTACGCACAATCCTGGCTGTAGATGACAGCCCCTCTGATCTGGGGCGTATGGAAAAGCTGCTTGCCGGCGCGGGCTATCAGGTAAACACCGCCAACAACGGTCAGGCAGCTGTGGATGCGGCCAAACGTTTCAAACCGGACTGCATTGTCATGGATGTAAATATGCCGGTCATGGACGGTTTCGCCGCGACCCGCGCCCTGCGCAACGATCCCAGCACCAAGGACATTCCTGTGGTTCTGGTTACGGCCAAGGATCAGAAGGCTGACAAGGCCTGGGGCCAGATGCTGGGGACCAAGGGTTACGTCACCAAGCCCTATGCGGATGCGGATCTCCTGAACGTGGTTCGCAGCCTGTAAGCGAAACGCGCAAGTCTTTCATTCCCGGAGAGGTGTGTATGGGTACGGAACTGGCACCAACCTTTGCGGTTCCGGCTGCAACAGCCGGATACCCGGCCATGTTGCCTGTGGCGGCACTGGAACGGGGTTTTGTTCTTGCGCCGGGTGAAACCGGCGTCACGGCCATTCGAGTCAGGGAGCGGGAAAACGCGGTCTATGAAGGCGAACAGAACAGGCAGGGCGTCCGGGTGGGCGAACTGGGCCTGATGATTCACTTTGAAGACAGCAGTGAACTGACCGATATTCCGCAGATCTACAGCCTGCCCAACACGCCTCGCTGGCTTCTTGGTGTAGTCAACCTGCACGGACGCCTGATTCCTGTCTTTGATCTGCTCCGCTTCCTGCACCTCGAACGCTCGCCGGAAAAAGTCACCCTGCGCCTCTTGATCCTTGGGCATGACGCCAACGCGGCAGGCGTAATTATTGACAACCTGCCCTATCGTCTCCGCTGGACCAGCGAGAAACAGGTGGATGCGGATCTGGCCCCCAAACTGCTGGAACCCCACGTGAGGGCCTGCTGCATGATCGATGACCAGATCTGGTTCGATCTTGATTGCAAATCGATGCTGGATGCGATGGAGGCGGACCTCCACCACGCTTAAAGCCCCAGCGCATCCTTTACAGGAAACTGTCACAACGGAGTAAAAACCATGCTTAACCTTACCCGAGCCTTCTATGTGGTCGTTGGTCTCGCTCTGCTCTCGCTGGCCGCGCTGGGCTACGAATACTTCAATATGCGCCAGAACGCTATCCGCATCAACGAAGCGACCCGCATCATGATTCGCGACCAGCAGCTCGCCGTGCAGCTCCGCAGCTCCACCGACGACCTTACCACCATGGCCCGCAGCTACGCGGCCACGGGCTTGAAGAAGTTCAAGGACCACTACGAAGCCATTGTTGCCATCCGCGAGGGCAAGCAGGAACGCCCGGAAGAGTACTACAACACCTATTGGGACTATCTGAACGCGGACAAGCCCGTGCCCAACCCGGCAATGGCACCAGCCCGCGCCTTCATTGACATCATCAAGGACCCGACCTCCGGTTTCACCAACGAGGAGGAAAAACTGGCTGAAAAGGTTCTGGAAGAGTCTGGCAATCTGAGCGTCTTTGAGCGGGAGGCCTTCAAGCTGGCAGAGGCAGGCAACCATGCGGCTGCTATCGAGCGTCTCTTCAATCCAGAGTACTTTGAGCACAAGTACCACATTATGGACACCATCCACAAGTTCAACGACGCTGTGCGTGAGCGCGCCGAGAAGAACGAAGCAGACTCACTTCGGGCACAGCGTCGGAGCCAGGTTATGTTCCTCTTCATCTTCATCAGCTCCCTGATCCTGATGGGCGTGGCTGCAACCCTGAACGTGATTGAGCAGCGCCGCGCTCTGGCCGCCAGTGCCGCAGAGCATCGCAAGGCTGCTGAAGAAAACGAGCAGCTCAACAACTCGGTTATCAACATTCTCCAGGCTGTAAACCAGCTCTCCCAGAGAGACCTGACCGCCAGAGCGCCGGTAACAGAAGACGTTATCGGCACTGTATCCGACTCCATCAACGCTCTTACCGATGAAACCGCCCGGGTGCTCAGCGGTGTAACCGACATCGCCGGACAGGTGGCCGAGGTGTCCAACACCGTGAAGGCCAGGGCTGAAGAGGTAACCAGAGTTGCTATGGCTGGTAGAACCGGTCTGGATCAGATGATGGAAGCGCTTCTGGAAGCAACCCAGGCCACGAACCAGGTGGCCGCTCTGGCTGAACAGAGCAACGAGTTTACCACTGAGGCAACAGACGTAATTGATACCTCCCTGAACACCGTAACCGAGACGGTCCGCGACATGGAATCCATTCGCGAGACCATTGCTGAAACCGAAAAACGTATCAAGCGTCTGGGTGAACGTTCGCAGGAAATTTCCGGTATCGTCAACCTGATCAACACCATCGCCGAGCGTACCCACGTACTGGCATTGAACGCTTCCATGCAGGCTGCTGTTGCCGGTGAAGCAGGCCGTGGTTTCGCGGTCGTTGCCGAAGAAGTTCAGCGCCTGGCTGAAAGTGCCCGTAACGCTACCGAGCAGATCGGTACGCTGGTCAACAACATCCAGGTGGAAACCAACGAAACCATCAACACCGTAAACAGAACCATTGAGCAGGTTGTCGTGGGTTCTGAACAGGCCCAGAAAGCTGGTGAGCAGATGAGGCGTACACAGGAAATTACCGCCCAGCTCGTACAGCAGGTACACTCCATCGCTGGCGCTGCCGAACAGCAGAAGACCATGAGTGGTCTCTTGCTGGAAGCCGTGCAGAACGTAACCCAGACAAACCAGGACGCTGCCGAGCAGATTCAGGCACAGAACAAAGAGACCGACTCCCTGATCGAAGCTGCCCGCCAGCTGGTGGATTCCGTGAGCGTGTTCAAGCTCCCGCAGGCCGCGTAACAAGAGGACTGACCTTTTCTCGGGTTTTGTCTTTTCAGCCGCGAAGTGGCACATCAAGCCCCCCTCACGAGGGGGGCTTTAGAGTAATTCCGTTTTCACTTTTTATGTCATGCTGAGCGAAGCGAAGCATCTCCTGCCGTCTTCCCGGTATTCTCCATGAGATTCTTCAGCGCTTCGCGCTTCAGAATGACAGTAAAAAGACAAAGAGGAAACGCTTTATTCAGTGAAAACCCTCTCAAGTCTGTTTTCAGGAGGTACATACCGTGAAACTCAACGATCTGATCGAGGCGCTTGCTGCGGAAATCGAACTGATGCAGCCACATCTGGACGCCAGTCTGGAAAAGTTGGCCACGCTTGATTTTGAGGACAGCGCCTTCATGGACGCCATGGATCAGTACAGCGGGCAGGTGCAGCGCATGGGCGAAGCCGCTGAAATGGCGGGATTTCCCGGCTTGCAGGCGGTGTGTACCCATGTGCTGGACAATACCCTTTTGCTTGCCACCCAAACCGTGGAAGAGCGGCAGGAGACCATTGCCTTTCTGCGCAAATGGCCGCCCCTGATGATCTTCTACCTGCGCAACATTGAGGATCCCTCTTCTGCCGCTGGTCTGGTGGATGCGCTCCATCACGCTCCCAGCCCACTGGAAGACGGGCAGGCGCTCAAGATCATGCACCAGCTGGGCGCCATGCCGGCCCAGCTCAAGGGCCAGGCCAACAAGGGCGAAGACGTTCTGCGCCCCTTGCTGGCCCACCCGGAAGACGTGGCCATGGTTATTCCCGAAGACGTGGATACCAAGGTGCTGGAGGGCTTTTTTCAGGAAGCTCCGGAACAGGCGGCGCACTTCATCAACCTCATCCGTCTCTTGGTCTCTGGCGAGGGCGGCAGCGAGGACATCACGGCAGCCAAGCGTGTAGCCCATACCCTGAAAGGATCAGGCGCCATTATCGGCCTCAAGGGTCTGGTCTCTCTGGGACACAACATGGAGGACATCCTCGAGTACTTTGAGCTGCATCAGGACGACAAGGTTGACAAGACAGTGGGCGATATTCTCCTGGACGGCGCCTACTGTCTGGAGCAGATGGTCAACTACGCCAGTGGAACGGACGAGTACCCGCAACAGGCCCAAAGCGTGCTGCAAAGTATTCTGGACATCGCCAACCTCATTGATCGCGGCGACGATTTGAGCCAGGCCGTGCGCCGGACAAGTGGCGGTGATGCCACACCCCAGCCGCCGGTTCCGGCTGCTCCTGCTGAAGTTGCTCCAGCCGCTGCCGCTGGCGGTGGTGGAGCGGATCACGGCACAGCCGCGACCCTGCGCGTCAACCTGCGTCTGGTTGAGGAGCTGTTCCGTGTGTCTGGCGAGGTTTCTGTTACCAGTGCGGCCATGGAGGCCAGCATGAAGAGCCTGGCCTTGCAGGCTCGCGAACTGGCCCGCCAGAATCTGCGTGTGCAAAGCCGTTTGATGGAGCTTGAAAACCTGGTGGACATCCGCGCCCTCACCATGATGCGTGCCAGAAACCGGCGCACTGAAGAGGCTGAATTTGACCCTCTGGAAATGGATCAGTACAGCGAGCTGCACAGTACCACCCATGCCCTGGTGGAAGAGGCCAGCGACCTGCGCGCCATGACCCATACCCTGGAAAACGACATTGCCTCCATTGCTGCCATCCAGTCGCGCCAACAGGTTTTTGCCCGTGATCTCCAGCATCTGGTCAACGGTACCCGCATGACCGAAGTGGGGGTTCTGGAAACCCGTTTGCAGCGCAACGTGCGCACTACCTGCAAGGCCACGGGCAAGGAAGCGGTTCTGGAATTGCGGGGCGGCGATACCCTGATCGATAGCGACGTATTGAACAAGCTGGCAGAACCGCTCCTGCACCTTTTGCGCAACGCTGTTGACCACGGTCTGGAAGCACCTGAAGACCGGGTTGCCAGCGGCAAGACGCCAGAGGGACACATTACCCTGTCCTTTGCCCTGCAAGGCCAGCAGATCTCGTTGCGCTGTCAGGATGACGGGCGCGGTCTGGATTACGACGCCATTGCCAAGCGTGCAGCGGAAAAGGGCCTGATTCCGCCAGACCACGCTGAAATGAGTGAGGAAGAACTGGCCCAGCTCATTCTGATGCCCGGCTTTTCCACCAACACGGAAGTCACC
>CAMNHX010000094.1 GCA_946539945.1 uncultured Desulfobulbus sp.
AGTTCGACGGTGAAGGAGAAGAGACGGTTTAGTCCCTCGGTCCCGGCAAAGCGGATGACGTGGAAGCTGTCCTCCGGCAGGGAAGAGGCAGTGAAACGAAACCATTCGGTGTAGGTGCGGTCTGGCATGGGGTTTCCTGTTTTTGTGGGCTTGGGGTATGCACAGAGCGAAAGGCTATGATAAAGGCAAGGGGTGGAAAGGGCAAGCGTGAGGAGAGGCGTCTTTTTTTCGCCGCCGGGACCAAGAGGTGTTGGCCAGAGTGCCGCGCTGCCCTACCTGCCCTTCCCCTGACGGACAATCACGTCAAAGCGGTCAATCTGCAGGACCGCGTCCGGGCTTGTGCCCACCAGAAAAAAGGAAAAACTGCGGCGGGCACGGCGGTTGTGAAAGGAAAAGGACTTTTCCAGCACCTCGCCACTGTGTAGCGCGGGCAGCACCGGCAGGACCACATCCTTTTGCTCGTATTCCCACTCCTTGACTGCCAGCCGGAGCTGCACGCCTTCAGGTGGCGCTTTGAGCATGGTCAGGCGCATCCGCACTTCAACATCAGAGTTTTCCGGGAAGTCAAGGTACTGTGCGCCAATCAGGTTGTCGCTCCAGTCGTTGCCCGGTTTTGCGTTCAAGGTTCGCTTTTCGCCCTCACCAAAGCAGAGCAGCCGCTCCTTGTCGCCAAGACCTGTGTGCAGTCTGTTGTCCAAGGCACGGGCAATAGCTGCCATTTCCCGCGCCTGCTTGCCAGAGAAGCGCTGCACCTTCTCCGGCGGCTGACCCAAAAGGCTGTCCGCTTGAGTGCGCCAGCAGCGACCGTCTGCGGTACACTCCAAACGCATATTGTCTGCCGTGTGTCGGCGGAGCGCGGAAGCGGTAAAGGAGAGCATCTCCCGCGGCTCCTGATAGTCGCGGAAAAGGCTGCGACCAACCACAGACAGAGGCACAGGCTGGGAAAAATAGTCCAGAACCGAGGCAGTCAGGTCCACATTGCCATATCCGCCCCTCTTGATGCGGGGCAGTTTGTCACGCCCTTCCGGAGCCAGAACCATGCCCAGTCCCCAGGCGCTGACCCAGGGGGCCAGGGCTGCGCCGTGGGATTCGTCCGAAGTGACAATGACCAGCGTATCCCGCAAAACACCGTCCTTTTTCAGCTGGTTCAGAAAGACGCCCACCGCCTCATCCAGAAGCGCGACAGCCGCATCCTTGCGGGAAGGATACTGGTCTGCGATCTCGTCCGGGACCGCGTAGGGCTGGTGTGTGCCCACAGTGAGCAGGGTCAGCATCCAGGGCTTGCCGGTCCTGCGCAACTGTTTGATGTAGCGCCGCGCTCCCTTGAAAAAGGCGCGGTCATCCTTGCCCCACTCAAAGGGAAAGCTGTTTGGCTCCTGAAACCATTCCACCCCATGCGCCTCATCAAAACCCACCTGCGCCATGACCCGGTCCTTGGACATGAAGCCCAGCCCTGCGGCCTGCAAGTAGTGGGTTGACCAGCCCCGGGCACGCATCTGCGCAGGCAGACAGTCCTTGGCCCGGTCCGGGAAGGCTTGCAACTCAAAAGCCTTGGGTGTGTCCCAGGAAAACTTGCTGAAGTCACCGCAGAGAAGCGCGTACAGGCCGCGAATGGTCTGATGGCTGTGGACTGTGAAATCAGGAACCAACATGGCTCCTTGGGTGGCAGCATCCAGTTTCTGCATGGTGAGGGGCGCGTCCTTGGCGGAAAGACCCAAGGCTTCCCGGATTTCCGGGATGTACAGGCCCGGAATGCCCTCCAGAATGACGATCAGGACATTTTTTGCCTTGCCGTGCTCAATCAGCGCCTTGCCCTGCAAGTCAGCCTGAATCAGCCCCAGAGGCAGTTGCTCCACGCTGTACTCCACCCTGGTCCAGGAATTGTTGAGCGCTGCATCCAGCACAAACCAGTGCAGCGGATTATAGCGGTCGGTCATGGGCTGGTTTGCCAAACTCTGGGACAGCAGTTCATGCCCGGTCAGCAGCAGGATCACTGCGAGAGCGCCTGCGGCCAGACTCCGCCACGCGGTCAGCCGTTTGAGCGGTGCAAAGGCCAGCAGCAGCACGCTGCCCAGTTGTACCCCAGCAAAGAGTGGAGAGGACAGATCCATGCCGTCAGTGGTGTTTTTGACAAAGCCCGGATCTGTCAGATAGTGCAGGTCCTGCCAGACCGGGTAGCGCTGGAGCGAGAACAGAAGCTCCTGTGCGCCCACCTGAAACAAGCCCCAAAGGAGCGCCAGCGCAACCCGTAAAGCCCGGGGACAGGCCCAGGCCAGCAGAAAAAAAGTCAAGCCCAAGGCCAGATCAGAGACCAGACCAGCCAGATGTTCAGGATGGGTTAGGCGAAAGGCCGCAGGGGCAAAGGCAGCGATTGCCAGAACACACAGAGGCAGACAGCGTTGCACGAGAGGTACTCCTTCTCATCCTCAAGTTGGATTTTGATCAGACTGTGCGGCAAGCCCTGCCCTTTTGGGCACAGAAGAGAGCGCAAAGCCCGCTTGCCGCAAACCGGCCTTCTCTACCAGAAAACACCGGCTCCTGCCTCCCCTATTTTGCGTGACCTGCCCGCAAAAAAAGACGCACCCTCACTGAAAAACCCTTGCCAAGCAGGGGCAACTTGCATAAAAATTTCCCCCCCCGCATGTGTTCACATATCAAGTCGCATCAAGTTCCATTAAAGGAGAACAAGCCATGTCCTACGTTGAACGAGTCATGTCCGACCTTGAAACACGGTATGCCTACCAGCCTGTCTTTCTGCAGGCGGTCAAGGAGGTGCTCAACAGCATCCAGCCTGCGCTGGACAAGAAGAAAGACTATGAGAAGTACAAGATTCTGGAGCGCATCACCGAGCCGGAACGCATCATCTGCTTCCGCGTGGACTGGGTGGACGACAAGGGTGAAGTGCAGACCAATCGTGCTTACCGCGTGCAGTACAACTCTGCCATTGGCCCCTACAAGGGCGGTCTGCGGCTGCATCCCAGCGTCAATCTGGGCATTCTGAAGTTTTTGGGCTTTGAGCAGATCTTCAAGAACTCCCTCTCTGGCCTGCCCATTGGCGGCGGCAAGGGCGGCAGCGACTTTGACCCCAAGGGCAAGTCTGACATGGAGATCATGCGTTTCTGTCAGGCTTTCATGAACGAGCTGTTCCGCCACATCGGCGCGACCATTGACGTGCCTGCAGGTGATATTGGCGTGGGCGGGCGCGAGATTGGCTATCTCTACGGGCAGTACAAGAAACTGACCCGCAGTTATGAGGGTGTTCTGACCGGCAAAAACCTGCTCTTTGGCGGTTCTCTGGCCCGCACCGAGGCCACGGGCTATGGCGTGGTCTATTTCACCCAGAGTATGCTTGCCGAGCGTGGCGAGAGTCTGGAGGGCAAGGAATGCGCGGTCTCTGGCGCAGGCAACGTGGCCACTTACTGCTGCGAGAAGCTGCTCCAGAACGGGGCCAAGCCGGTCACGGTTTCTGACTCCAGGGGCATGATTTACGACGCTTCCGGCATCAAGGTGGATGTGCTGAAGCAGGTGAAAGAGGTGGAGCGGGCCTCGCTCTCCCGTTACGCTGAACTGGTCTCTTCTGCGAAATATACCCCGGTTGCTGACTATCCCAAGGGACGCAACGCGGTTTGGGATGTGCCCTGCTATGCGGCCTTCCCCTGCGCTACCCAGAACGAGCTGAACGAGGCTGACGCACAGGCCCTCTTGAAGAACGGCTGCAAGTGTGTGGCAGAGGGCGCGAATATGCCTTCCACCTTGGAAGCCACGCACGCCTTCCTCAAGGCAGGCATTGCCTATGGCCCGGCCAAGGCGGCCAATGCGGGCGGCGTGTCCACCAGCCAGCTTGAGATGGAGCAGAATGCAGGGATGCAGAGCTGGACCTTTGAAGAGGTGGACAGCAAGCTCAAGACCATTATGCAGAACATCTACAGAAGCGCGGCTGAAACCGCTGAAGACATGGGGGTCAAGGGCAACCTGGTTGTAGGCGCGAACATCGCGGGCTTCCGCAAGGTGGCAGACGCCATGCTGGCCCAGGGGGTGTGCTGATCGCGGCACAACAGGATTCAGGCAAGACAAAAGGCCGTCCGCTTTGCCGGACGGCCTTTTTTTGGTCTCTCTGTGTCTGCGCGTAGCAGGCAGGAGCTACAGTGTTTGATTGCACTGCTTCAGTTCCGCTCGCAGTGCAGGCTAATCAGGGTCCAGGTCTTCTTGCCCTGCCACACGCTGGGACGCGCCAAGGCCCGGCACTGGCCTCCGGTATCCTCTCCGGTTTCCGAGTTGTAGAGGATACCCTTCATCCGCACCTGTCCCTTGTCGCTTGCTGCCTCCTGCACCCGCACGTACAAATGCTGCTCCCCGTCTGCGCCTTCAAAGTGGAAGTCGTGACCATCGTAGTGGAACTTCTGACCGCCATACTCGGCGCTGGCGAGTTTGGGCGTTCTGCCGAAATACTTTTTCACGCTCTCCTGCGCGTGGCGACCGTCCATTTTCAGGTTGCCCCAGCGGCAGTTTGCGCAATTCCTGATCCGTGACTGGTAGTTGTTCACGTAGTTGTGCCAGACACCGAAGTAGATCAGCTCATCGGCGTAGCGATCGTTTTCATCCAGATCGTACAGCCCCAGTTCCGTGAAGTTGGAGAGAAAGACACCCATCTTCTTCAACTCCGCGTCAGAGGCGGCAAACAGGGGACTTGCCACGGGTACGGTCAGGACAAAGAGCAGAGTCAGAAGAGCCAGAAAAACACGTTGCATAATGCCTCCTGAAAGGAATGGAAAAACAGGGCGCTTTTGTGTGCGCCTGCCTCGATCCTGTCCGATCTTGCCTCTCACGCCAGAACAGGGATTCCGCCGTATTCGGAGCAGAACGCTTCAGAATCGCTTGGACAGACAGAATACAGGGAAGGAGCAGAGGCGCAAGCCAAAAGACATTTTGCCTCCTACCAATCCAACTTATCCGACGCCAAAGAGCTGTCTGGCCAACTCGCCCACGTTGGCAATTGGTGTCAGTTCCATGCCCTTGGTCGTTGCCTTGCGCTCCTGCATCTGCCGCCATGTGGACACAGGCAGGAGAAAACGGGTAAAACCCAGCCGCGCCGCCTCCTGCAGGCGCTGGTCCATCTGCCCCACTGCCCGCACCTCGCCTGCAAGCCCAACCTCACCACAGACCACGGTCTGGGCATCAATGGGCCGATCCAGATAGCTGGACAACAGCGCGGTTGCCACACCCAAGTCCAACGCTGGCTCTTCTATGCGGATACCGCCCGCAATGTTGAGAAAGATGTCATGGTCTATCAGGTTGACCCCCTGCTTCTTCTCCAGAACCGCTGTCAAAAGCGCCAGACGCTGGGCATCCGCGCCAATGGCTGTGCGTCGGCCTGAACCGCCGTTTGAGCGGCTCACCAGGGCCTGCACCTCCACCATAATCGGTCTGCTGCCTTCCATACTGGGCAAGACCACAGAACCGGGCGCTCCCTTGGGGCGCTCCGCCAAAAACAGCGCAGAGGGATTGGCTACCTCTGCAAGCCCCTGTTCCCGCATGGTGAAGACCCCAATCTCGTTGGTGGAACCAAAGCGGTTCTTCACCGCCCGCAGGATGCGGAATACCTGACCCCTATCGCCTTCAAAGTACAGCACTGTATCAACCATGTGCTCCAGCACCCGCGGCCCGGCAATACTGCCCTCCTTGGTGACATGGCCCACGAGAAAAACCGGGATACCCTGTTGCTTGGCCAGGGCCAGGAGCCGCGCCGCTGACTCCCGTACCTGCGTGATGGACCCGGGAAGGGAACCGGCCTCGCGGGTAAACACGGTCTGGATGGAATCCACTGCCAGAAGCGCTGGTCGCCGCTGTTCCGCAAGCCCTATCAGTTCTTCCACGCAGGTTTCCGTGGCAACCGCAATATCAGCGCGGTTGACGCACAGCCGGGCTGCACGCATCCGTACCTGCTGGAGCGACTCTTCACCAGTCACATACAAAACCTGCCCATAGGTCGCGGCCACGCCTGCCATGAACTGCAAGAGCAGGGTTGACTTGCCAATGCCCGGATCGCCGCCCACCAGCACCAGAGAGCCAGGGACAATGCCGCCGCCCAGTACGCGATCCAGCTCGGCAATGCCGGTCTGCAAGCGGTTCAAGTTAGAGACTTCGCTGTTGCCGCCATCCAGGGGTTGCACGGTGATGGGATTATGGCCTGTTTTGGGATGGGTGGAGACAGTACTTTCCAAAAGGCTGTCCCAAGCGCCGCAGTCCGGGCATCGGCCCAGCCATTTTGCAGCTTCAAAGCCGCACTGCTGACAGCGGAACAGGGTTTTTGTTTTGGCAGGGGGCATGGTGGTGTTTTGGGTTTGTTTTGATGGATGGGATGGGAGAGGTGGAAGAAGGATTTTACCGGGCTGCGCGGAAAGCTCCGCCCTGAAGGGCGGGGATGGATAGCGCAAACCCACTTGCCTTTTTCCCGGTCTTCGCCTAGTACACTGTAACAGCTAAATATTTACAAAATGTCGCAGTGCTTCTTTTGGCCCAATCTCATTTTGTGGTGAATGTGTGCAACTTTTAGGAGTTATTATGTACTAGTAGTCCGTAACCCTTAAAGGTTTGCGAAATCTCTCAACAGGAGTGCTCGTTCACTCCTTGAACGTTTCCCAGAT
>CAMNHX010000095.1 GCA_946539945.1 uncultured Desulfobulbus sp.
TTCTCCATGACTGCTTTCACCGTGCTGGCGCACTGGAAAGCCTTCAGCGCTTCGATCTTCAGACTTTCCAGCGAAGCGGTGAAAGGAGTAAAAAAAACAAAGCGGAAGCACTTTATTGATTTTCTCGATTTTTCCTGTGGCAGCAAGCATTCCCTCTGCGTCCCGGAGAAAATGCGAGAAAACACTGTTTTGGCTTTGTCTGATTCCAAGAAGTACGCTATACCATCGGCATGGATTCTGTACGGATTGATAAATGGTTATGGGCTGCCCGCTTCTTCAAGACGCGCTCGCTTGCAGCTAGGGAGATCAGCGCTGGACACGTGACCTTGGCGGGTCAGCGCGTCAAACCGGCACGCCTTCTGCAGGCAGGGGATTTGCTCGTTGTGCGGGCAGGTTTCGATGTCTATACGGTGCGGGTTTTGGCGCTTTCAGAGCGGCGCGGACCAGCCTCTGTGGCCCGGCTCTTGTACGAGGAAACGCCAGAATCAGTGGCAAAACGCGAGGCCGAGGCAACAGCTCGGCGTCTGGTGGGCGACGGCGCGGACCAGCCGGAGAAACGGCCAGACAAGCACGCACGCCGGAAGATCCGGCAATTTCTGAAAAAAGAGTGAGGGGGATAAACGAGATGAAGAAAGCAGAACGGGCGCTCATCAGCCTGACCAACAAGAAACACTGCGCCGCCTTTGCCGTGGAACTGGCCGCGCTGGGGATTGAACTGCTCTCCACCGGCGGCACAGCAGCAGTGCTCCGTGAAGCAGGGCTTGAGGTAGTGGATGTTTCCGACTGCACCGGCTTTCCCGAAATGCTGGACGGTCGGGTCAAGACCCTGCACCCGGCAATCCACGGCGGGATCCTGTACCGGCGCGATAATCCCGAACATCTGCGCCAGTGTCAGGAACAGGGCATCAAACCGATTGACATTGTGGCAGTCAATCTCTACGCCTTCACCGAAACCGTGGCAGATCCGGCCTGCACCCTGGAAAACGCGGTGGAACACATTGACATCGGCGGTCCCACGCTGTTGCGTGCAGCAGCCAAGAACTTCCACGACGTGACCGTGATCGCTGACCCGGACGACTACGCGCTGGTTCTGGACGAACTCAAGACCAAGGGCAACACCACCGTGGAAACCCGTTTCCGGCTGGCACGCAAGGTCTTTACCCTGACCAGCCAATATGACACGGCCATCAGTCGCTGGCTGGACGGGATCGATCTGGCCACCAACCCCTTTTTCCGGTTCTAGTCATGCGGCGGATCGCAGTGCTGCTTTCAGGCAGCGGCAGAACCCTGGACAACTTCCACCGCTGCATTCAGAACGGCTCGCTGAATGCCTGTATTCAGGTGGTTGTGTCCAGCAGCGAACAGGCTTTGGGACTGGAAAAGGCGAAAAAATACGGCTATCCGGCCTTCTGCGCCCAGAGTGACGAGGCAATCAACGCCATTCTTGCCAACTACGAGGTGGATCTGATAGCCCTGGCTGGCTACCTCAAACTCTACCGGCCACCGGAACAGCTGGCCCGGGCGGTTCTGAACATCCACCCCTCGCTGATTCCGGCCTTTTGCGGTCCCGGCTTTTACGGGCATCATGTGCATGAGGCGGTGAAGGCCCGTGGTTGCACGGTCAGCGGTTGCACGGTCCACTTTGCCAATGACCAGTACGATGCAGGCCCGATTGTGCTGCAACGCTGTGTGGCGCTTGAACCGGAAGACAGCCCGGATGATATTGCAGACCGCGTCTTTGCCAAGGAGTGCGAAGCCTACCCCGAGGCCATCAATCTGGTGGACCAGCGGGGGACAGACTATTTCTGGGACCGCGTTGAACGTTGAATGTTGCGAGGTACGCGTTACGAGTTGCGAGTTGAAAGTTTTTGACTCGCAACTCATAACTCGCAACTCATAACTCATACAGCAGGAGGACACTATGGAAACGCCCCTTGCATCCATTATTGCCACCATTTCCGCCACCATGGGTGTGGCCTGGGCCAGCGGTATCAACCTCTACGCGGTTCTTCTGGTTTTGGGCCTGCTCGGTGCGACCGGAACCATGATTCTGCCGGAACACCTGCAAGTCCTGACCCATCCGGCTGTCATCCTTGCCTCTGGCTTCATGTACCTTATGGAGTTTTGCGCTGACAAGGCTCCGGGAGTGGACTCCGGCTGGGATGCCATCCACACCTTTATCCGTATTCCGGCAGGTGCGGTCCTGGCTGCCGGGATGGTTGGACAGGTCGATCCCGCGCTGATGGTTGCAGCCGGAGTCCTGGGCGGCACTGTCACTGCTGGCGCTCATGCGTTCAAGGCCGGTGGCCGGATACTCATCAATGCCTCGCCCGAGCCGTTTACCAACTGGACCGCCTCGGTTTCCGAAGATCTTGCAGCAGTGGGCGGAGTCTATCTCGCCCTGACCCATCCCTGGATATTCCTCACCCTGTTGGTTCTCTTCATCCTGCTGCTAGTCTGGCTCCTGCCCAAGATGTGGCAGGCAATCAAGACACTCTTCCAGAGCCTGGCGCGTTTCTTTGGAGCGCAGCCTGAAAACAGGAACATACAGATACCCGCGTCCACTGATGGACGTGTGGACAGTCCAGCCCGCCCGATTTGAGGGCAGATTCCATTCGGAGAGAGAGAGAAGAACAATGGCGACAACCAGAACCATCATGACCGGTGCGGACATAGACCGAAGTCTTGACCGCATTGCCCTTGAAATTGTGGAACGCAACCCCGGACTGGAGGGGCTTTCCATTATCGGCATCCACACAGGCGGCGTCTTTCTGGCCCAGCGCCTGCAAGCCAGACTGGAAGCCGCAGTTCCGAATGTCAGCCTGCCCTCTGGCACGCTGGACATTACCCTGTATCGCGACGACTGGAGCCTGATCTCCCAGAATCCGGTGGTCAAGAAGTCGGACATCAGCTTCCTCATGGAGGATCGCCGGGTGATTCTGGTGGACGATGTGATCTTTACCGGGCGCACCATCCGTGCCGCCCTGGACGCCATCATGGACTACGGCAGACCGCAGGCCATCCAGCTTGCGGTCCTGGTGGATCGCGGAGGCCGTGAACTGCCCATCCAGCCGGACTATGTGGGGATGCACGTCAGTGCCCGACCTGGAGAGCGGGTGGATGTGTTGCTGCATGAAAACGGCAGCGCCGACCTGGTGCAGTTTGAAGGTCCCTGAAGCCTCCCTCTCCTTTGCCAACACAGTCCCATGACCGTCATCCCCCCTGACTTTGCCGCTGTTGCGCAGCGCATCCACGAGAAAATGGCCAGCTATGACCGCTACAACTTCTCACCGCGCCGCAACGACTTTCTGAAAGCCTTTTTTGACCTGGCCCAGGAGTACGACCAACTGGAAGACTTTTATCGTGTCTGCGTGGCCGTACCCCTGATCATGGCGGATATTGCCTGCGATCTCTACATCTGCCGCCAGAAGGACGGGGAACTGGAACTGGTCTGCTCCTGCGAGCTGGGCATTCCTCTCATTCCGGAGCTGGCAAAACCGCCAGTCCACGCCTCGGAAGTCGCCTATGAGGAAGACGATATACTGGCAGTACCGGTGTTCAGCCGTCACCTCTTTACCAGGGGCGCACTTCTGCAGACCGAGGCTGGCAGTACCCTGAAAACAGCGGCAAACCAGTCCCGGCTGCTGGGCATGTTTGTGGTGCGGCGCAACGCCTCTCTGGACGAGGCAGAGCGCTTCTTTCTGGGCAAGTACGCAGGCCGCATTGGCTACAGTCTGGACAACCGCCTGCTGGCCCGCCAGAACGTGGAACGGCTGGAGTTCATCCGCACGCTGGTGATGGATATTGAGCACAACGTCATTGTGCCCAATATGTATTTCCGTTACCTGTTCAACCAGCTCAACAAGCGCATCGCCATGTTGCGGGCGCTGCGCATCAGCCTGGAGGGATTGACCAAAGAAGAAGATGCTTCAGGACTCTGCAGGCAGCACATCGCCTGCTTGCAGGAGATAGAGGAACAGCTAGCAAGCGACTATCTGGAACTTGTGAAGCATCACAGTCACATTTCCCTGTTCATTGAAAGCCTGTTCCGGCGTGAACATTTTGAGCAGGGTCATCTGGTACTCCGGCCCAAGCGGTGTTTTATTGAAAAGGACATTATCATCCCGCAGCTTGAACACTACACCGCCAGGCTGGCAGCAGCGCACATCAGTGTGGACCGGCCCAGAAACATGGATCAGGAAGAGGTTCCCATCATGGTGGATATAGGGCTTCTGGCCCAGGTCTATGCCAACCTCTTTTCCAACGCGGCCAAGTACACCCGGGAAATCATTGACCATCAGGGCAGGCCGCGCAAAGCTGTGGCCTACGGGCGTGAGCGGGTGCAGGACTTCCTGAAACCCGGTCAGACCGGTATCAAGTTCAACGTGTTCACCACTGGCCCCACCATGAGTCAAGACGAGGGCAATCGCCTCTTTCAGGAGGGCGCACGCGGCGAACAGGACGGCAATCTGCCCGGAACCGGTCACGGACTGTCCTTTATCCGCCACGTGGTGGAGATGCACGGCGGCAAGGTTGGGTACGAGGCTACCGACGAAGGCAACAACTTCTACTTTATCCTGCCGCTTCCCTGCGACCAGCAGGGCAGCCTCTGCCCGGGCTGCTACCGCTAGGCAGGCAATCCTTGTCTTTTGACTTTTTTTGAACGATGGAGCTTCTCGCGCCTGCAGGCACTGTTCCTGCCTTTGAAGCCGCCCTGGAAAGTGGCGCGGACGCCGTGTATCTGGGTGCGCCTGCCTTCAACGCACGGGCCTTGGCCCGTGATTTTTCCTTCCCTGAAATTGCGTCCATGACAGACTGGGCGCACGAGCATGGCAAAAAGGTGTATCTGGCCATGAACAGTCTGGTCAAGGACCAGGAACTGCGGCAGGCTGTAGCCACCTTGGAGCGCCTTGCCGCCATGCAGGTTGACGGGCTGATTGTGCAGGATTTGGGCCTTGTGCGTCTGGCTCGCCGACACTTTCCTGACCTGCCTCTGCACGCCTCAACCCTGATGACTGCCCACAATGCGGACTGCGTGACCTGGCTGGCCAGACTGGGCTGTCGCCGGGTAGTGCTGGCGCGGGAACTTTCGCTGACAGAAATCGGGCAGATTGCAGTGCGGGCGCGTCAGCTTGGGGTGGAATTGGAAGTCTTTGTCCACGGCGCCCTGTGCTTCAGTTACTCTGGTCTGTGCCGCTTTTCCAGCCTGCACGGCGGCAAGTCCAGCCTGCGCGGCCAGTGTGTGCAGCCCTGCCGCAGACCCTATCAGTGGTTGAGTTCCGGGCAGGGCAACAAGAACAGGAAGTCCGGACACAGACAGGGCAATAGTTCCCGGCCCGAAAGCGGTTATTTCTTTTCCATGAACGACCTGTGCGCACTTGAGCATTTGAGCGCACTGAGCAAAACCGGGGTGGCCAGTCTGAAAATTGAAGGCCGTCTCAAGTCTGCCTCCTATGTGCGGCACGCGGTCCAGGCTTACAGGCTGGCCCTGGATGCAGACAGGGAAAGGGACAGCAAAAAACAGGCGGCAATGCTGGCTGAAGCCCGTTCCTGTTTGGATGCAGCCATGGGGCGCAGACGGAGCAGCGGTTTTCTTCTGCCCAAGGCAGAGGGCAGCCCGAACCTGATTGCCCCGGAACAGTCCGGTAATTCCGGGATGCTGGCAGGTCGCTTGCAGGGTCTGCGGACTGTGCGCCGTCGGGACCAGACAGTGGTCCAGGCGCAGGTCCTGTTGCGCATACCGCTCAAGGCAGGGGATCGTCTGCGCCTGCACGAGGAAAACAGCGATCTCCGGGTGGCTTTTACCCTGCGGGACTTTCAGGTGAAGGGCAAGCCCCGGCAGGAGGCGCGTGCCGGAGAAAGCGTGGAAATCCGTGTGAGTGACCCTGCGCTTGCCGCACTCAAGCCGCCTTTTCACGGCAAACTCTACCGGGTTGATGTGAGCGGTCGCCAGGAGCGGATCAGCCCGCAGCTTGCCCGGCTGATGGCCAGGAGGACAGCAGGCGAGGAAATGGCGCAGAGAATTGCGCTTGAACACGCCCTTGCACTGATGCAAACTCCAGCTTCCCCGACTCCGGCGCAGACCGGCAAAGCGTCAGGGCGGGTGCGTTGGTGGGTGCAGGCAAGCTCTTTTGAGACCCTGAACACCCGTTTTCCCTTTGCCGTGTCCCGCTGGCTTCTGGAACTGAACGAGTCCAATCTGGAACAGGCGCTTTCCGGGCGGGTGCGGCGCTGGCTGCAGAACCCGCACGCGCCCAAACTGACCTGGTTTTTGCCGCCGATCATTCTGGAGGCGCGTTTGCCAGCCTACCGGGATATGCTGGCCCGTCTGGTGGAGGCAGGTTTTTCCTCCTTCCAGTTGGGCAATCCGGCCCAGAAACTGCTGTTTGCCCAACCGGAACGCCTGGACCTGTTTGGCGATGCCTCCTTCAACCTGTTGAACCATCAGGCGTTTTTGGCAGTGGCAGAACAGGGCTTTGCAGGTGCGCAGTTCTCTTTGGAAAGTGACCGCGCTACCTTCAAGGCTGCTCTGGCTGCAACAGGCACAGACCGCGAGCAGGTGCGGATCGGACTGCTC
>CAMNHX010000096.1 GCA_946539945.1 uncultured Desulfobulbus sp.
TTTCAGTGCGAAGCACGGTAAAAGTCTTTCAGTGCGAAGCGGTAAACGTCCATCTCCTGCTGTCCGGTATTCTCCAAAACTGCTTTCACCGCGCTGGAAAGCCTGCAACGCTTCCTGTCCTGCTTCAGAATGACACCTGTTTTGCCGTGCTTCGCACTTCAGGCTTTCCAGCGAAGCGGGAAATGCAGCGGAGTTTTTGAGTGGAGCGGGAGAGGCGAACCGCCGCGCAAAGCGCGGCAAACTCAAAAACCCCTCACTCCACTCTCCTCACGCTGTTTTTTCCAACTCCGCAAAGCGGTCCCAAAAATCCGGGAAGGACTTGGCAACGCAGTCTTCCCCCTCAATCTCCACGCCGGGCACGCGCAGTCCGGCAAGGGCCAGGCTCATGGCAATGCGGTGATCCCGGTAGGTTTGAATCCGGGCACTGTGCAGACCAGTCCCCCCTTGGCCCTGGATGAACAGCGCGTCTTCCTCCTCCCGAACCTCCACGCCCAGACGCCGCAACTCGCTTGCCACGGCGCTCACCCGGTCGCACTCCTTGACGCGCAGATGGGCAATGTCAAGAATGCGGGTCTCCCCTTGGGCAAAGGCGGCAACCACTGCCAAGGTCGGGGCTACGTCAGGCATATCGCCCATGTCTGCCTCTATGCCGCGCAGTGTGCCGGGCTGGCCTGTTACCTGCACGCCATCTGCCCCCTGTTCCACTGCGCAGCCCATGCGCTCCAAAAGCTGCACGAATTTGGCGTCACCCTGCAAGGAGGGCGCAGGCAGGTTCTCCACCTGCACCTGACCACCGCAAATGGCCGCAGCGGCGAAAAAGTAGGAGGCACTGGAGGCATCGCCCTCAATCGCGTAGTTCCGCGCCCGGAAACTGCCGGGCGGAATCACGAAATGCGTCAGATCCGGGCTGGCCTGGACCGCAACGCCAAAGTCCCGCATCACAGCCAGCGTCATTTCCACATAGGGCCGGGAGTAGAGCGGGCCTTCCACCGCGATTTCCGCCTGATTCCGGGCATAGGGCGCAACCAGCAGCAGGGAGGACAGATACTGGCTGGACTTGCCCGCAGCCAGCCGGGCCAGTCCGCCGCGAATGCCCTGCGCGTGTAGGGTCAGCGGTGGACAACCGTTCTGGCGGTCGCAGGCAATGTCCACCCCCCAGTTGGCAAGCGCGGCAAGCAGCGGGGCAATAGGACGCTCGGCCATGCGCTCGTCACCAGTGATGCGCACCGTGCCTTCAGCCAGCGCAGCCACAGAGGTCAAAAAGCGGGTAGCAGTGCCGTTATTGCCCAGATAGATGGGTGCGTCCGGCGCTTGCAGCCTGCCGCTGCAACCCGTAATCCGCCAGACTCCGGGGGCGTGGTCGTCCACGACAAGCCCCAGACTGCGCAGGGCGGCGCGCAGATGTCTGGTATCTTCGCTGTCCAGAGGGCCTTTCAGCAGGGATTCGCCCTCTGCCAAAGCAGCTGCAAGCAAGGCTCTTTGGGTGAGGCTTTTGGATCCAGGAACCGAGAGTCTGGCCGCAATCCGGGCCACAGGCTGTATGCTGCGCATGGCTACTCCACCGGGGGAATCTGATTTTCCTGTTGCCGTTTGAGTCCCTCTATCAAGGCGGTGTGCATGACCTCAACCGGTGGGTCCTCTTCCATCCAGAGACGCCACTGCTCAACCGCCTGATACAGGAGCATATTGCTGCCTGCAACCGTGGTGCAGCCCCGGTGCGCCGCTTCCTTGAGGAGCTTGGTTTCCAGGGGCGCATAGACAATGTCCATGACCACCTGAAAGTTGGAGAGCAGATCCGCGTCTAGGGGTATGGCGTCTGCCAAGGGCAACATGCCCACAGTGGTGGCGTTGATCAAAATGTCCAGCCGCTGGTCCTGAACCTGATCTGCGGTGAGATAGTCGCATTCCAGTTGTTCAGCCAGTTGCTGACCCTTGGCTTCGGTGCGGTTGTGCAGGAAGACCTGTGCCCCTACCTCCTTCAAACCAAAACCCAGTGCCCGGGCTGATCCGCCTGCGCCCAGAAGCAGCACTGAGGCGCCTTTTAGCGGAATGACTTCTTCCAGAGCGCGGTTGGCGCCAATCCAGTCGGTGTTCACGCCTGTACACTGCATCCGGCCATCAGCCCTTTGCTTGAAGAGCAGCGTGTTGACCGCGCCGATCTTCTGCGCCACCGGGTCCACGCCGTCCAGAAGCGGCATGATGGCCACCTTGTGCGGCACGGTCACGGAAACGCCGGTAAAGGGCAGGGCCTTGATACCGGCAAAGGCGGTTTCCAGCTCGCTGGTTGCCAGAGGGATATAGACCGCATCCACGCCCCGGGCGCGAAAGGCGGCGTTGTGCATGGCCGGGCTTAAGGAATGTTCAACCGGATTGCCCAAGACGCCAAAGAGACGGGTATTGCCGTTGATAATCATGAAATGCACCTCAAGGGGATGCGGGTTACTCCCGCGCAAGGGAAACGAAGAACACGAGTCCAGCAAGGACCAACATGGGCAGGTATGCACAGAACGCGACCAGAAAACCAGTTTTTTTTGCCAGCCCAACCCGCCAAGATAACAAAAAGCAACACCAATGCCTGCTGCAGTCCAAAGAGGCCCCGATTCGTGTACAGGAGGGCGATGGCACAGGACAAGATGAATATGGGCAAGCAGACACAGAAGGCGAGAGCAAAACCGGCTTCTTTGACCAGCATTCTCCAGATACCCATCGGTATCCCATAACAGTGGAGAAGAAGTTCAAGCAGATCCAGGGCAGATTGAACCACCCTGCTTTCAGAGAGAGCCAAAATCCATTGTCTCACTCTGTTCATGGCTTGCCTGTGTTGCGCTGTTGCGTCCTGTTATGCTTGTGAACCCCCTGCGGCAAACAGGCAACAGAGTTCGCGCAAGTGCCGGATGCCAATCTGGCCCGGCGCAGTGCCGCTTGCCGCGTCCGCAGCAGCGTAGCTGACATGACCGCCCAGATAGAGCGTGGCCAGCCGGGTGATTTTTCCTGCCTCGCCCATGGCAAAGGCGCTCAAGGGAAAGTCCGGGCTGCTCTGTTCCAAAAGCCCCAGAACGCGGGAAGCCTCTGCCGGGTTGTGGGCAGTGGTGACAATTTTGCCGCTCTGGGCCGGGGTCTGGCGCATGGCTGCAACAAGGCCCAACAGACTTTCAGCATCGGGCGTGCCCTGAAAATCATGCCAGGAAACCAGCGTTTTTTTGCCTGCAGCTCGCGCCCGACGCAAGAAGGCGTCCCGTAGGCCGGCTTCGGTGCGGAGTTCCAGATCTACCCAGTCTGCGCCGTCCTGCAGGGCCTGGTCCAGCAGGGCCAGACGCTCGCTCTCGGAACCGGCAAAGCCGCCGCCTTCCCAGAGGGGACGGTTGGTCGCCAGAACCGGCTTCGCACAGGAGCGGCAGAAGACCGCAATGTCAGGAACGCGCATGGCGTCCAGCCTTACCTCCACCAGATCCGCCAAGGCCAAAAGTGGCTCGGCCTGCCGGATGAGCGTCTCTGCGTCTGGTGCGGCCAAGGAAAGGCAAATCAGCCCACAGGCGCTTTCAGGCATCGCGCAGACCTCCTATAATGTTCTGGACCGAGTTCTCGCCCTGTTCTTCCAGATACGCGGCAATGCCGTCCACGATCTGCGCTGTGGCCTGTGGGTTGTAGAAATTGGCAGTGCCCACCTGAACCGCGCTGGCCCCGGCCAGAAGAAACTCGATGGCATCCTCTGCCGTGGCAATGCCGCCAATGCCAATCACCGGAATCTGCACCGCAGCCGCAGCCTGCCAGACCATGCGCAGGGCCACGGGTTTGATGGCCGGGCCAGAGAGTCCGCCGGTCCGGTTGGCCAGTTTGGGGCGGCGCGTGCGGATGTCAATCGCCATGCCCACCAGGGTGTTGATAAGTGAGAGGGCGTCTGCGCCCGCATCCTCCGCTGCCCGGGCCATGAGCGCAATGTCCGTGACATTGGGCGAGAGTTTGACAATCACCGGCTGGCTGGCCTGCCGCTTCACAGCCCGGACCACGCCTGCTGCCATCTGCGGGTCTGCGCCAAAGGCCATGCCGCCGTGGCGCACGTTGGGACAGGAAATGTTGATCTCCAAAGCATCCACGCCTTCTGCCCCTGCCAGCCGTGCCGCCAGTTCCGCGTACTCTTCCTCGCTGTCGCCCAGAATGTTGACCACAACCTTGGTTCCACATTGCCGCAGAAAGGGTAATTTTTCTTGCAAAAAGCGCTCAATGCCTACATTTTCCAGCCCAATGGCGTTCAGCATTCCGGCAGGTGTTTCCACCACCCGGGGCGGTGGGTTGCCTGCCTTGGGCGCAAGAGAAATGCCCTTGGTGACAATCGCGCCCAAACAGGACAGCTTCACCAGTCCGGCAAATTCCGCGCCGTAGCCAAAGGTCCCGGATGCAGTCATGACCGGGTTGGCCAGTTCCACAGCGCCCAAACGCACGCGCAAATCAACAGCAGCTTTCATGTCCAAAGTACCTCGCCTGCCAAAAAGACCGGGCCGTTCTTGCAGACGTGCCGATATGCGCCGGGCTGCCCCGGATCCGGAATCGCACAGCCCAGACAGGCCCCCAAGCCGCAGGCCATTGCGGTTTCCAAAGACACTTCGCAGGCTATGCCACGGTCCGCGCCAAAGCGGGCCACTGCCGCCATCATGGGTTGAGGACCGCAGGCATAGAGTTTGTCTGCCTGTGCCGCCTGCGCAGACAAGAGTTCCGTGACAAAGCCCCGATGCCCCAGACTGCCGTCATCGGTTGCCAGGGCAAGCGAACAGCCCAGAGCCTGAAAAGCCTGCTGCAGGATATGGGCTTCAGCAGCTGTGGCTGCGCCCAGAAGCACCAAGGGCTTCAGGCCCTGTTCAGCCAGTCTCTGCGCCAAGAGGAGCAGGGGAGCAGCGCCAATGCCGCCGCCTACCAGACAGGGGCGGCTCGCCTCCAGACTGAAACCCCGGCCCAAAGGCCCGATAAGGGAAAGACTTTCGCCTGCCCGGGTCTGTGCCAGGGCCGCAGTGCCCCGGCCTACCACTCGGACGAGCAACTGGATTGTGCCCTCTGCATCTGCCCAATGGACAGAGAGGGGACGCCGCAGGAGTGGATCGCGGTTCGTGCCGCAGGCGACCATCACAAACTGACCGGGTTGGACAGCCCCGGCGATTTCCGGGGCTTCCAGGGTCAGGCGGATCAGGTTGCAGCCAAGTGTTTCCACCCGGCGCACCGTGCAATTTTTCTGGAATTCACTCATGGAAAACGATACAACAGGCAGATTTGAGGAAGCGCCGCCTGCTCTTCTGAAGCTGACCGGGCGGCTCGTGCATTCATTCTTGCCCCACACAAAACAATGGAACTGGATAGTGTTTTGGTCTTCACCTTTGCCGTGGCCTTTGGCGCGATTGTCGGGTCCTTTCTCAACGTGGTCATTCTACGCCTGCCAGAGGAGGGCGGGTCTATTGTGTTTCCTGCCTCCCACTGCCCAAAGTGCGGTTATGTGCTGCGCTGGTACGACAACCTTCCCTTGGTGAGCTACCTCATGCTGCACGGCAAGTGCCGGTCCTGCCACCAGCCCATCTCCCTGCAATATCCGGCAGTGGAGGGCGCTATGGCCCTGCTCTCGGCCCTGCTGGTCTGGCGCTTTGACCCCAGCTTTGAATATTTCCTGTACTTTCTCTTTGTTGCTGCGCTTCTCGTTATCATATTTATTGACTTCCATCATCAAATTATTCCTGATGTCATCAGCCTGCCGGGCATTGTGTTGGGCTTTGTCGGGTCTTTTTTCAACAGCGAGGTGAGTTGGCAAGAGTCTGCCCTGGGCATTCTCTTTGGCGGCGGCGTACTCTACGCCGTGGCCTGGTCCTACTACCTTCTCAAAAAGCAGGACGGCATGGGCGGCGGGGACATCAAGTTTCTGGCCATGATCGGTGCCTTTCTGGGCTGGCAGAGTCTGCCCTTTGTCATTCTGTTCAGTTCCATCACCGGCAGTCTGATCGGGATTGTCGCCATGATCAGGCAGAACAAGGGCGGTCAGGCCCGCATTCCCTTTGGACCTTTTCTGGCTGTGGCAGCGGGTCTGTACCTGTACCTGCAGGACCAGATCATGGCGCTCTGGCAGGCTTATCTGGGCTTGAACGGCGTGCAGTGAAGTGTGACACTGAACGCCTGAACTTTATCACACAGGAGGAGGCAATGGAGCATACGCAAGACCAGGCAGCGCTGCTGACTGCCTTTCATCTGACCGACCAACCCGCGTCCTGCAAAGGGAAGGGTTTTTTATGGTATCGCCACAGTTGACGGGCAAGTCCTCTGTCTGAAAACAGCACAGAGCGAGAATGTACCCATCAGAAAAAAAGCGGCTTGTGGTCCTCTTCCAGCGCTTCAAAGCAGGGCTTACGGCTCGTCCAGACAGACCGCGTGCGCACGCTTTCACCCGTTTTGCCGCAGCCTGGATGCTGGCGGTTCTGATGGTCTTCTCTGCCGGTCTGGTGGGAGAACGTGAACTGATTTTCCCGGAAATTCTGGCGCTGGCAAGTGGGGCCT
>CAMNHX010000097.1 GCA_946539945.1 uncultured Desulfobulbus sp.
CGTGTTGCCACATGAGCCAGCAGCAGGGCACTGTTCAGAGCCTGATCAAACAGGCTTAACCCGGCGTTTACGTGCCGCATCCGGCGGCTACAATCCAGAACCAGAACAATGTGCTGGTCACTTTCTTCCTGGTAGTCCCGCGCAATGAGCTGCTGCATCCGGGATGTGGCCTTCCAGTCAATCTGGCGCAGGGCATCACCCGGGCGGTATTCCCGGAGCTGCTGGAACTCCTGACCCTCGCCCTGGCTTGCCAGCTTGCGAATGCCCATGCGGTTCAGCCGGGCTGTGTCAGCCAAAAGTGTGTAGCGGTGCAGTTCGCGGAAATTCGGCAAGACCCGTACTGTATCCGGGCAGGGCAATAAGCGGCTGTGCCGCCAGAAGCCCCAAGGCGAGGCCAGCAGCAGATCCGGGCCTGGCAAAACAAAGCTGCCCCGGCTGCTGGGGCGTATCCGGCACAGGATCTCCGCCTTCCTGCCAGAATCCAGAAGCAGGGTGACAGACTCTGGTTCCCCTGCCATGCCTGCGGGCAGGCGTTCAGCCACCTGAATATGGAGGCGCTCTGATCCGGCATGGGCCAGTTCCAGCCGGAAGCGGGACCAGACGCCCAAGGGCAGGCTCTTTCGAATCTGCCGCTGCACGCGGATTGCTGGCGCACAGCGGATCAGGCGCAGGAGATCAGCCAGGGCCAGCCCCAAAACGATCAGCAAGGCGCTGCCGCAGAGCCAGTAACCTGTCAGGCCCAGATCAGCCAGGAGTCCGCAGAAGACCACCAGAGTCAGGAAAAGCGGCAGTTTTGGGCTGGGCGTGAGGCGCATCAGCTTCGGGGCGCAGGGGTGGCGGCGATCAGGTCGCGGAGCAGATCGTCAGTGGAAAAGCCTTCAAGTTCCATGTCCGCGCTGAGCTTGACCCGGTGTCGCAGAACAGGCAGGGTCATCAGCTTGACATCATCCGGCAGGACAAAGTTGCGCCCCTGAATGAGCGCTGCGGCCCGGGCCGCAGCCAGCAGACTGATGCCGCCACGCGGTCCAGCCCCGTATTCAAAACCTGCCCATTCACGGGTGGCTCGGACCAGTCTCACCACATAGGCCAGAATTTCCCGGTCTGTCGTCAGTGCAGCCAGCACTTCCTGAATGCGACGGATGTCTGCCGGGCTGGACACTGGCTTCAGACCGGAAAGGTCCATGCCGCCCCGCCCCGAAGCAGAGTCCTGAACAATGCGGAGTTCAGCCTCCTCTTCAGGATAGCCCACGTGCAACTTGAGCATGAAGCGGTCAAGTTGCGACTGGGGCAGGGGATAAGTTCCTTCCTGCTCCAGAGGGTTCTGGGTAGCGATAACCAGAAAGGGTTCTTCAAGCGGCATGGTACGTCCTTCCAGAGTCACCTGTTTTTCCTGCATGGCCTCCAGCAGGGCGGACTGGGTTTTGGCAGATGCCCGATTGATCTCGTCGGCCAGCAAAATGTGGCAGAAAACCGGACCACGCCGCATCCTGAATTCACCGCTTTTCAAATCATAGAGTACATGACCGGTGATGTCACTGGGCAGCAGGTCGGGCGTGAACTGGACCCGGTTGTACTGGCCTCCGCTCAAAACTGCCAGCGCCCGTGCCAGCCTGGTCTTGCCCAATCCCGGCACGCCTTCAATCAGCAGGTGACCACCGGAAATCAGGGCTGTCACTGCGCCAACAAGGGTTTCCTCCCTGGACAGCACTGTTGCCGCAAGACCTTTTTTCAGCCTGCTGGTCAGGGCCTGCGCCCAACGCAGGCTGTCTTCCTGTTCCGCCATCTTGCTCTCCTGTTCTGGAATTTGAGGGGCAGGGCGGATCGCCTGCGCCCTGTGTGGCAGAAAGTAGCCAAAGCGCCCTGAAAAGACAAAGGCTTTTGTGGGCGGGACTATATCCGGCGGACCGTTTTTTGCTGTGCTGTCAGACGGGAAAGGCTATATTGGCTTGCCTGTCCGCAAGGTGGCCCCCTGTTTTCCTGTGCGTTTTCCAATTTTCCCTCCCTATGCTCTCTGTCCAGTTTTTCTTTTTTCTTGGCGTGGTGTTTCTCCTGGCTGGAACTCCGGTTCCTGATACGCCGGGACTGACCGCACTTTCTGCGACGCTTTTTGGCACACTCTCCTGTCTGGTCCAGCTTCTGTTGTCAAGGCAGCTCTTTGTCCGCGTCTGTTCGCAGGAAGCCTGGTTCCGGGCGGAACGCCGTATGTTTGCCTCGGCCTTTGTCTGCTTTGTCTTCTGGCTCTACGGGCTGGATCTGAAGTACTGGCTGCACGCCCTGTCCCTGGAGGACCGTACCACAGAGCTGGCAGAACTGGTGGGACTGGCCGCCTTTTTTGCACTGCTGTCCTTGGGTTGGCTGGCCGGAAGAGCGTCGTTCCAGAAACTCTTTTGCGAGCGCGTGGGGCCGTTTGCCTTTCTTGTCCGCCAGAGTCGCCAGAATCTGCCGCTGGTTCTGCCCTGGGTATTGGCTGCCCTTGTGCTGGACAGCCTGCGCTGGCTGATTCCGGCCCGGTTCCTTGCCCTCTTGCCCGATCCTTGGACAGAAATTCTGGGACTTGCGACCGCGCTGGTTCTGCTGGTTCTGACCCTGCCCTTTTGCCTGCTCAAACTCTGGCGCTGCCAGCCCATCCCGGAAGGCCCTCTCCGCCGCCTGATTGCGGATTTTTGCACATCCCAGCAGTTTCGGGCAGACCTGTACCTCTGGCCGCTGCAGGAGGGGCAGGCCCTGACCGCAGGCGTGCTTGGTCTGCTGCCCTGTTGCCGGTCCCTGCTCTTTACTCCGGCACTGGTGCAAAACCTCGGTCCAGAGGAGCTGAAAAGCGTGATTGCCCATGAAATCGGGCATGTGCGTCACCGACACCTGTTCTGGAATGCGACGCTTGTCTGCGCCTTCACCTTGAGTCTCACCCTGATCGCGCCGCTCTCCAGCCAGGCCATCATGAACTCTGCGCTCTTGCCGCAGCTTGCCCGCTTCCTGCCCCTTGCGCCGGAAACACTGGCCGGGGCCTGCACAGCCCTGCCGCTTTTGGCGCTGGTTCTGCTGTACATCCGTTTTGTGTTCGGTTTTTTTCAGCGCAACTTTGAGCGTCAGGCAGACTGCCACGTTTTTGCCGCGTTGGGCGGGGCTGGACCGCTGATCAGCGCCTTTCGCACCATCGAGCGCCTTGCTGGCGGCAAGCGGGAAAAGCGCAACTGGCACCACTTTTCGCTGGATGAGCGCATGAGCTTTCTGATGCGTTGCGAACAACAGCCAGACTTGCCCGCTGCCCAGGACCGGAAAATCCGGCGTTGTTTGCTGGTCCATTTTCTCCTTTTGGCCTGCCTCTGCCTTTTTGCTTGGCTCTTTGCGCCGGAAAGCCCCGAAACCCTTGCCGTTGGCACGGAAAATCAATACACTGCAAGTATGCTACACCTGCCAGCAACGACTCTTGCGTTTTTTCCGCTTCTTGCCAGCAGAGCAGAACAGCCTGGACGCGACACGATTTCAGACCCTCGACTTTCAACTCGTAACTCTCAACTCTCAACCCCAAAACAACCAAGGACAAGACAATGGCTGCACCGCTTATTCTGGTCACCAATGACGACGGCGTGTATGCGCCGGGCATTCGCGCCCTGTTTGACGCCATGCAAAGCCTGGGCGAGGCGGTCATCGTCGCGCCGGAACGGGACAACTCCGCTGTCAGCCATTCGCTGACCATGAACCGTCCCCTGCGTGTGGTGGAACTGGAGAAAAACGTGTACACCCTGGACGGCACGCCCACAGACTGCGTGACTTTAGGCATCAACAAGATCCTGCCTGTCCGGCCTGACCTGATTGTTTCCGGCATCAATCCGGGGCAAAATCTGGGCGATGACATCAGCTATTCAGGCACGGTCTCGGCAGCCATTGAGGGAACCATGTACGGTGTGCCTTCCCTGGCCTTTTCGCTCACCGGACCGCCACCCTATCGCTTTGAAGTGGCCGCTGCCGTGGCCTGGAAGCTGGCCTCCATGGCGCTCATCTGGGGGCAGCCTGCGGGCACGCTGCTGAACATCAACATCCCGCCCCTTGCTGCGGCGGAGATCAAGGGCTTCCGCTTTACTCGGCAGGGCACGCGGCGCTACAAGGACTCCATTCAGGAAACCTACGATCCCTGGGGCCGCAAGCACTACTGGATCGGTGGCGGCACAGTGGAATGGGGCGGTGGCGAAGGCACAGATGCCCACGCCGTGCAAGAGGGCTATATCTCTGTGACGCCCATCCAGCTTGATCTCACCAATGTGGCAGGGCTGGACTATCTGGAAAGGGAATGGATGATGTAAGTGGCCAGATTCCTTGAGGAAAATGCCCGCACTGTCGCAGTGGACACGCTCGTTGAATGGGCGGAACGCCGCGTGCCCATTGACAACCTGCTGAACCTGCGGGCTGCTCGGCTGTCGCCAGTGGAGCGCCGCCTGGCCCGAACCATGGTCTATGGCGTTCTGCGCCAGCAGGATACCCTGGATGCAGCGCTGGCCGCCTTTGCCAATCATCCCCTGGACACCATGCCCCCGCGCCTGCTGATGACGCTACGGGTGGGGGTTTTCCAGCTTGCCTTTCTGTCGCGGATTCCAGCCTCTGCCGCAGTCAACGCCACGGTCAACACGACCAAGCGCGGCAAAAGACCGCCTTGGCTCACCGGGTTTGTGAACGGTGTTTTGCGCCGGGCCGCAGCCGAAAGGGACAGGCTTTCCCGTTTTGCCGTGGATGAACAGGGGCTTTTGCGCTGCAATCACCCGGCCTGGCTCTGCGCCCGCTGGAGCGCCCAGTTCGGCGAGGAGGTAATGCGGGCCATCTGCCGCATCAACAATCTTGAACCGCCCTTGGTTTTGCGCGTCAACACGCGCAAGATCGGGCGGACAGACTTTCTGGCCCTCCTGAAAAAAAACGGAATCCGGGCTGAAGCTGGCCTGTTTTCACCGGTCTCTGTCGTGCTGGCGGGCTACCCTGGCCCAATCCAGACTCTGGCTGGCTATGAGTCTGGCCTGTTTCAGGTGCAGGACGAGGGCGCACAACTGGTGGGGCTTTTGCTGGCGCGTCTGCCTAGTCCGGCACGGATTCTGGACGCCTGCGCCGGACTGGGCGGCAAGACCGGGCATCTGGTGGAACTCGCGCCTGCTGGCAGCCGGATTGTGGCCCTGGACCCGGACCGGACACGCCTGCGCCTGCTTCAGGAGAATCTGGGGCGTCTGGGCCACAGCAGGATGGTGGAGGTGCTTTCCGGCAGGCTGGACCAGTTTGCTCGCCCAGAGCGTGGCGCAAGCTTTGACGCCATTCTGGTGGATGCGCCCTGTTCAGGGACAGGTGTCATCCGCCGCCAGCCAGACATCCGCTGGGTCCGCAGGCCCGAAGACCTGCCGCGTCACGCTGCCCAGCAGTTCAGGCTTTTGCAACAGTCTGCCCTGCTGCTGAAACCCGGCGGGCTTTTGGTCTATGCCACTTGCTCTTTGGAGCCAGAAGAGAATACGCAGGTGTTGACGCGCTTTCTGAACGCCAGCCCCGGTTTTGTGCTGGAAGACGCCTTGCCGCACCTGCCGGAGTCTGCCCGCAAGCTGGTGCGCTCCGCCTGCCTTGCCACCCGCCCCACTGACGGCTGCGACGGCTTTTTTGCCGCCTGTCTGCGCCGTCCTGTCTGAACCTGTTCCCTGTTTTGCCCAAAGCACAAAGCATCCCGGATTTTCTGGAGGAGTCATGCGAAACGAAATGCAGGATATGCTGCGCGAAATCCGCACAGCCATGGATTTTGCTGTACCCGAAGCGTCTCGCGCCGACGCTGAAGACCTGCTTGACCAGTACCGGGACGACCGGCTGGCGCTCATGCTGCTCAAGGAGTTTTACAGTTTCCTGCCAGACGCGGCAGAAGACTGGGTTCGGGAGATTTTGCGCATTGACCGCAAGCAGGGCATCTTTCTGCTGGCCCTGGCAACAGGCGAAAAGCGCTACGTGTACCTGGTCTCTGACGAGGGCCTGGAGTTTCACGGTGAGGCGCAAGAAGGCTTTCTGGCAGACGAGTTGCTGGATTTTTTCGGTTATGCCAGCATGGAGGACTTTGTTGTTAAGGCCACAGGCGAACTGCCCACCTATGAGCCGCTGAATCTGGACGCTGAGGTGTGCCCGGTTTGCCATGCGGTGAGCGGTGAATATCATGAGCTGGGCTGTGTGGTGGAGATCTGCCCTTGGTGCGGTGGGCAGCTGGTGCATTGCAGTTGCCGTCACGAGCAGTTGGGTGTGGACTGTCTGGAAACCGAGGCCCAGCTTGCCCGGTTTGAAACAATTCTGGAAGAGCGGGGGCGCATACCCTATTCGCCGGAGCAGCGCCCCAGCTATCTGGATGAGGGCGCATGGGAAGAAGGGGAGGAGTAGGATGTTAGAGCAATTCCGCTTTGTCTTTTTACTACTTTCGCCGCTTCGCTGGAAAGTCATTCTGAAGCGCGAAGCGCTGAAGAATCTCATGGAGA
>CAMNHX010000098.1 GCA_946539945.1 uncultured Desulfobulbus sp.
ACCGATCACGTTTGGATAGATTTGATCAGGTTTGCGTAAGTTTTGCAGAACGGTAGAACAGCGCGGGCAAAGGCAATGGTCGCGTTTTTTCGCATCAAAGCGGCTCTGTGTCCCCTTGTGCAGAGTGACCGGCACGCTGCTTTCCTTCATTCGGCCCCATTCCCTGCTGTGCCGCGCAGACCGCTCGCACACGGGGCAACAGAAAACCGATCCGACAAACGCTCTCAAGCGCAGCAGGCATGAAAATTTACACCAGCCCCGAGCAGGTGAGACCCCGGAAGCCGCACGTCTCTGTCACCATCGGCAACTTTGACGGCGTGCATCTGGGACACCAGCAGCTTTTCTCCCGGGTGGTTGACCGGGTCAGACGGGACGGCGGTATCAGCGTGGCTGTCACCTTTGACCCGCATCCCCTGAAAGTCTTGAGTCCCAAGGGCATCCGCCTGATCTGTACCACTGATCAGAAGGTCGAACTGATTGAACGGGCAGGAGTGGACGAGTTGCTGATCGTGCCTTTTGACCGGAACATGGCGGCTACCAGCGCCGAGGATTTTGTCAGGCAGATCCTTTTGGGCAAGTTGGGCATGACGGATCTGGTGGTGGGCTATGACTACGCCCTAGGCAAGAATCGGGTCGGAAACACGGACTTTCTCCAAAGAGAAGGCGAACGTCAGGGTTTTTCCGTGGATGTGGTTCCAGCCTTTCAGGTTCACGGCAAGATCGTGTCCAGTACCCTGATTCGGGAGCTGGTGTCCCTGGGCAAGATGCGGGATGTCCACTCCATGCTGGGGCGCTACTACCAGATTCGCGGCGAGGTGCAGCACGGCAGGCAGCGCGGCGGCCAACTCCTGGGCTTTCCCACAGCCAACCTGCGCATCCTAGAGGAAGACCTGTGCCCCAAGCCGGGCGTGTACGTGACCCAAGTTATCTACGATGGCAAGCGCTACGGCGGCGTTTCCAACATTGGCCGCAACCCGACCTTCGGGGAAAACACCCTGGTGGCGGAAACCCATATTTTCGGCTTCAGCGACGATATTTACGGCAAGCCTCTGCGCATCAACCTGTTGCGCCACCTGCGGGCAGAGCGCAAGTTTGACGGCCCGGATGCCCTTGTGCGGCAGATTCGCAAGGACATTGAAGTGGCAAACCGGGTTCTGGCCCGGGAAGAGGCTGGAGAGGATAAACTGAAGCAAACTTGAAACAGGACTCTCTCCCAAACCGGAGGACAACATGACTGAAACGCAGAAAACAGCAGACATACAGGACGTGATCGCCGAACTGGAACAGGTGGTGGCCCAGCACCCGGACAATGTCATGGCCCACCACCATCTGGGACTGGTCTATCGCCGGGCAGGCCGTACTGACGACGCGGTGCGGGAACTGGAAAAGGCCCTGTCCCTGGACAGCCAATCCATGGAAAGCATGATCAATCTGGGCGCCATCTGCTTTGAGCGCGGCGACTACGATCAGGCGCTGGAACTGAACCAGCGGGCGCTCAAGGTCTCTCCAACCATGGCCGAGGCGCTGGTCAATATCGGGCTGATCCAGCAGCAGCGCGGGGACGCGGTCAGCGCCATTGACAGCTATGTGCAGGCCACGCAGATCGATCCCAAGCTGATTACTGCCTGGCTCAACCTGGCTTCAGCCTACACCATGAATCAGGAAGACGACAAGGCTGTGTCTGCGGCGCGGCAGGCGGTTACTCTGGACCCGGATTCGTCCATGGCCCACAACAATCTGGCAGTGGCGCTCTACTTCAAAGGCGAGTATGCCGATGCCCTGCACCATCTGGAACGCGCCCGCGCTCTGGGATACAGCGTTGATCCGCGCTTTGCCGAGAGCCTGAAGACCAAGGCGGCAGGTTTGCAATGAGAAGTCCGGTTGAAACGCTTGAGCCTTGGTGTCCCTTTTGCGGGGTCAAGGTGGGGCGTCCCGATTTCTCACGGGAGCGCAGGATGCGCGAATTTCCCTTGGGCCAGTGCGAGTGTGGCGCAGTGTATGTGTCTGAAGTCACAGGGCACAACGTGGGCGCAGCCATGGTGGAATGTTTGGTCAGCGCCTGCGGCAACTGGGATCTGGCCTGGGACCTGCTGCCAGAAGAGGACTATCTGACCGGACAACTGGACAACTACGACGAAGTCACCCATCAGGTCGTGCCCGGACGCGAACTGGACGGGCGGGCAGTGCGCGGGGTTCTGTACTTTGTGCGCCTGCACCGGGACGTGGCTCAACTGGCTGCCCGTTTTGCCGCTGCGCACGGCAAAACAGTGGACGTGTCTTCTGCGGCCAGTCGCACTGTCGCAGGAAGCCTTGCCCCTTCCGCGCCACTGCCTGATCCGGACCGTCCCAGACAGCGGGCCAGCAAGCAGGCTGTGAAAAAGATGGTGGAGGCTGGCGAGGTAGAGGAGCTGACCGCGCTCTATCTGGACGACCGCCGAACCCTGCACTTCCTGCAGCGGATGCTGTACACGCCTGATCCCAGAGACCGCTATCGCATTGCCTGGACACTGGGTCAGGTCTGCGGGGCAGGCGCAAGCCGCGAGCCAGGACCTGTGGCTGATCTGCTGCACCGGCTCTTTGAGTCTGCCTCGGATTCCGCGTCTTCATCCTGGGGCATGGTGGAGGCCATTGGCGCGATTGTCGCCAACCGGCCCGACATTTACGGGGCCTTTACCCGACACCTCTTTCCCTATATGGGCGATCCCGGAACGCGGGAGGCTGTGCTGTGGGGTCTGGCGGAAATTGCAGCCACTCGCCCGGACCTGATCCGCAGCCTGCCCTTTTACTCGCTCTTTCCGGTGCTCAATCACCAGAACCCGGTCTTTCGCGGCCTGACCCTGCGGCTTTTGGGACGTATCCGGGCCAAGGAGGCTGGACTGCAGATCCTGGGATTGACTCACGATCAAACGCCAGTCACCATACCAGACCAGGGGCGCTCCCATACCGCCACTGTGGCCGCGCTGGCCAAGGAAGCCCTGCAACTCATTCATCAGGAAGATCAATCATGACAGACAACGCGCCCAATACACCCAACACCTTGCAGCCCTTGAGCAGTCTTGGTCCCATGCCAAAGCCGCAGTCGCAGGAGGTGGATCCCAAACAGGACGATCCGGTGCGGCTGGACTATCTGGAGGCACGCGGCCTGCTGGAGCGAGGTGAATATGCCCAGGCTGCTATGGGTTTTCATAATGCCCTGCGCGGCTATGAGGAGCGGGGAGACCGCATTGGCGTGGCCAACTGCGCTGACCGTTTGGGCGACGCCTGTTTGGGACGCGGTGAACACGCCATGGCCCTGGCCAACTACGAGCGCGCCCATGCCATCTGCGTTCAGGAAGAGGACAGCTTTTCCCAGCTCTCCCTGAACAAGAAGATCGTGCAGTGTCTGCGGCAATTGGCGCAGTATGAGCGGGCCTTGATCGTGCTGGACGATATGCTGGAACACTACCAGTTGACCCGCAATCCCAAGGGCGCGGTGGAAACGCTGGAGATCATGGCTGAAGTGTATCTTGCGCAGGGCGACCGGACCAATGCAGCCGAGGCGTACCGGGCAGCAGCCAAGGTTCACGCCAGTTTCAAGCACGCCCACATGGCTGAAGAGCTGCGGCGCAAGGCTGATCTGGTGGAGCAGGGCTGAATGTTTACCGGCATTGTCCAGGGACTGGGCACTGTGCTTGAACGCCACGCCGCTGGAGGCGGCGCAGTGCTGACTCTTGCTCCCTCCTTTGCGCTGGACGACCCGCAGGAAGGCGAGTCCATTGCGGTCAACGGCGTCTGTCTGACCGCCCGCAACATTGGGCGGGACCGCTTCTGCGCCGATGTTTCGCCAGAAACCCTGAAGCGGAGTACCTTGGGCACTTTGCGGGCCGGGGCGCAGGTCAACCTGGAACGCGCCCTGCGGCTGTCTGACCGGCTGGGCGGGCATCTGGTGAGCGGCCACATTGACAGCGTGGGTCGGGTGATGCAGCGCCAGACCCTGGGTGACTTCACCCTGTTCACCTTTTCCCTGGACAGGGCGCTGGCCCGGTACGTGGTGGAAAAGGGTTCCATTGCGGTCAGCGGAGTCAGCCTGACCGTGAACGCCTGCGGCGCGGACAGTTTTTCCGTGTCCGTGATTCCCCACACCCTGAAGGAAACCGCGTTGGGCGCTTTGGCCGTAGGCGACGCGGTAAATCTGGAAGTCGATATTATCGGCAAATACGTGGAACGGCTGCTGGGCGGCAGACAGGCCGGACAGCGGCTGGATGCAGCCTTTCTGGCTGAACACGGTTTCTTTTGAGGACACAATCCTTTCACAGGAGCAAGACAAGAATGGCACAGTACATAGACGGCGCCCTGAAGGGCGACGGTCGCAAGATCGGCATTGTGGTGGCGCGTTTCAACTCCTTTATCGCGGAAAAGCTGCTGGAGGGTGCGCTGGACGCGCTCAAGCGTTCTGGCGTCAACCCGGACGACGTGACCGTGGCCCATGTGCCCGGCGCCTTTGAAATTCCCTTGGTAGCCCAGAAAATGGCCCAATCCGGCAAGTACGATGCGGTTCTCTGTCTGGGCGCGGTCATCCGCGGGGCAACGCCCCATTTTGACTATGTGGCAGGCGAGGTGGCCAAGGGTGTGGCCCAGGTGATGCTGGCAAGCGGAATGCCCATTCTCTTTGGCGTGCTCACCACAGACACCATTGAACAGGCCATTGAGCGCGCTGGAACCAAGGCGGGCAACAAGGGCGCGGAAATAGCCGTGGCCGCGCTGGAAATGGCCAACCTGATGGACGGTCTGGCAGGTATTCAGGGATGAGCGGGCTGGTCTGCTGATTTGGGGAACACTATGGGACTCAGACGACAATCCCGTGAACTGGCCTTGCATTTCCTCTACAGCTGCGACATGCAGGACAGATTGGCCCTGTCTGCGGAGGAGGCAGGCGAGGCTTTTGACGCCTTCTGCCAGCACTTCGGTAGCCCTGCGCCAGATGCGGATGCAGAGGTGGACAAGGACAGGATGGACGCTTTCTGCCGGACCTTGGCAGGCAGGGAGGCAGCCCATCCCTACGCCCGCACCTTGGTGACCGGGGTCTGCCAGCATCTCGTTGAACTGGACGCCAGCATCTCTGCCCATTCCCACAACTGGCGCGTGGCGCGTATGTCTGGCGTGTACCGAAACATTCTGCGCATTGCCGCCTATGAACTGCGCTGGGCCAAGGACGCGCCACCTCAAGTGGTCATCAACGAGGCGCTGGAAATCGCCAAATGCTATTCCATTGACGATTCCGTGTCTTTCATCAACGGCATTCTGGACGGTATGCACTGTGCCCCGGCGCAGCCGCAACACTCCTAGCCCGGTGTCATTTCAAACTGGTTGGATTTCCGATGTCACGCAGGTTTGCGACACCCCGGCGTCAGACCGGACGCAGACCGGCAGCCCTGCTGCTTCTGCTCTGCGCCTGTCTGGCGCTTTTGCCCTGTCTGGTGAGCTACCTTCTGCCCCTGTTTGGCGACACGCCCCGCGTACAGACGCCGCCTGACAACTGCTTCGGCTCGCCCGGTTTTTACCTTGCCCATTTCCTCTTTGCCCCTGTGGGTTTTCTGGTTTTTGTGCCATTGGTCCTGGTCCTGGTGCGGCTGGTGTGGCGCATGATCAGGGGAAGCGCTGCTCCGCGCCGCCTGCCCAGCGGCTTCCTGGCGGGATTGAGTGGTCTTGCGCTGGCGGCAAGCGGACTTCTGGGTTCCCTGCCTGCGCTGGACGACCATCAGGAGGCGCTGCCTGGTGGTCTTCTGGGGACAGCAATCTGGCGCTTCTGCTCTGCCTGTTTTGGCACAGGCGGAGCAGTCGTCTTCCTGGTCTTTTGCGGGTTTGCCGCCTTGATACTCTTGCCCCGGCTGATCCGCTTCTGGCGCTCTGGCACGCGACGGCGGACAATGTCCCGCCGGGTCCTGCCTCTTGGCAGAAGGTGTGCCGTGCCTGAATCCCGTGCGCAGGAAACATCGCGCCAGACGCCCCGTTTTCCGCGACGCCCCCGTATTTCTCCAGAAGACGCCATTTTGCTCGGTGTTCCTATCCAGCGCCCCCCGCAGCAGTCCCAGCCTGAACCCCGGATTGAGGAAGTGCGCAGACGTGTGGCAGCCCGTGCTGTTGTCCGCCCGGAGCAGCACAGTGTGCAGTCGCAGTGGATGCCTGTACAGGACGAGATGAGACCGCTGCGCCGCTCTCCCAGTCCGTCTCCATACCGACGGAGGCAGTCGCTGGATGCCCGTTTTGCCGCAGCGCAGGATGGAGAAGAAAGTGCTGGCAGGGCTTTCCCGGCAAGGGTTTCCGCCGGAAAGCCTGTTGAAGCACGGGCTGCCCGCTTTGTTACCGCGCAAAACCGGGAAGAAGCGCCTGAAGAGAAAGCCCCGGACGCATCCCCTGCCGGAAAGCCGCCTGCATCGCCAGATGCTGGCCTGACCACCGTGCAAGATGCGGAACAGTCGCCTTCT
>CAMNHX010000099.1 GCA_946539945.1 uncultured Desulfobulbus sp.
GGAGATGCTTCGCTTCGTTCAGCATGACATAAAAAGTGAAAACGGAATTGCTCTAATCCTTGAAGCCTCCCACGCTGAACCCCAGAGGTGAGCCGATATTTGCCAACCGGAAAATGACCATAATGGTCTTGTCACCTTGGGCATGGTTGCCTGCCAGCTCCACTGACCAACAGGCAGGCTGGTAGAGCAGACGAAACTTTTCCTCCACTGTGGCCTGGTTTTCGATATCCCGCTCCAGGCTGTAGCCCACCGCAAAGTTGTAGGGAAGCTGATACCAGAACACACCACTCACGGAATTGATGTTTTGCCTGTCATCAAAGCGGTAATCCAGGGCAAAGATGTCACCGCGGTTGTTGCGGTAGTCAGCCTCAAGGGAATGCTCAACGCCTTCGCCATACACGTCCAACTCCGCCTTGTAGATCAGGCGTGCCCCCTCCACCGGATACACCCCTGCCTTGAGTTCCACAGGCAGAAAGGGCTTGTCGCTCACGTCACCACGTAGGTCGTAGCCATGACGGAGTTTGACAAAGAACAGATCCCGCTCGCTCTGACCGTCTTTCCCTCCGGAAAAGAGGGAAAAGAAGTTGTTGACCCCGTAGTACAGGGCATTGGTGTCCCTCAGTTCTTCCACCTCGTCAAAGAAAGGCACTTTGTCCGTATCCGGGATGTCTTGGAACTGGTACTCCACAAAGGGACGCACCGTGTGGCCAAGACCACTGCCGCCCTGGGGAGCCTCGCCGTATTCGCGATACAGGGTGGTCGCCACCTCGCCGCCCAGACGGTAGAGCCAGCGGTTGACCGTGTTCTTGTCCTTCCACTCTGTTGCTCCGCCGTCATCCAGCAGGTAGAAGGTCTCCCGGATCCCGCCCCGAATGGAACTTTCCAGATAGCGGCCCAGGGGCAGGTTCATGGACAGTTCCGGGAAGAGGTCCAGGCGCTGTGCACTCACACCCTCGTCGCGCCAGAAGTTGCTGTAGCTGGCATCCCAGGAAATGTCCGAGTGGTAGGATCGGTACGTACTCAAGGGCTTGAGACCGGAATAGGTCAGGGTGGGGAGTCGCCAGAAGCGGGAGGGATTGTCCGGCCCGTACAGGTCTTCGCTCACATCGTTGACACCCATGAATTCAACGGTCAGCGCAGTACCATCATGCCCGGACCGCAAGAGTTCGAGCGTGTTTTCCCGGTACAGGTTCAACTTCTGCTTGAAGCCCCGGCCAAAGGCGTTGAAAAAACGGTGGTTGTTGGCGGCAAAGTCTGTGGAGTCGTTGGAAAACTCGCGTAGATAGTCCTCGTCTGAAACCACGTCCAGATCAAGGCGGGCAATCCAGTCACCGTAGCTCTGGTCAAACTTGCCGCGAATCCAGTAGCGCTCCCGGTTGCTGTGGGTGTAGTTGCCATCGTGGTAATAGGCGGTTTCAGAAGGTTTGCTCAAGCTGTCGTCCAGATAGTGGCCCAGGATCATGCCCTTGCTGTCCTCGTCCAGGGCATAGCGGAACTCGCCCCCCAACATGACGCCGCGCTCGCTCATGTATTTGGGATACAGGGTGATGTCAGCCATGGGCAGAAGGTTGATGAAAAAGGGCGTCTCCATGCCAAAACCGTCCCGGTCAGAGAGGGACAGGGAGGGAAAGAGCAAACCGGTTTGGCGCTCGTGCTTGGCTGGCAAAAGCAGATAGGGCGAATAGAAGACCGGAATGCCCTTGACCCGGAAAATGGCGTTTTTCAGCAGGGCATAGCCGCCGTCAGTGATGCTCGTGTCTTCAGCGCCAATGCTCCAAGGAGGGGACTCGCCGTCTTGGAGTTTGCAGGTGATGACCCAACCATCTTCGATGTGGTAGGTCAGTTCCCCGGTTTTTTCCACCACCCGGCCTTCCAGGTGCAGGTCCTTGTCCTCGCGGATAATGGTAGTATTTTCAAACAGACCGGTCTGGTCCTTCATGCGGATGATCCCGCTTTCGGCAAAGAGTTCATCGCCCAGGGTTTGAATGTGGACATTGCCCCGCGCTCGCACCTGTTCGCGTGCCACATCGTAGGCTGCCCAGTCAGCCTTGATGACTGTGGTGATAACCAATCCAGAGGGACCAGGTTCTTTCCGACGGGGCGCTTCCGCATCAGGCCCCAAAAGATCATCCCACTGGGAGGGCTTTGGTCTCTGGCTGGTTTTGTCTGGTTCCTTTTTTTCCAGGATCACCTCGCCTTCGGCAATGATGCTGGCCGGATTTTCATACCGGACAATCCGGTCCGCCGTGATGATCCAGTGTTCGGTGTCCAACTCTTCCGCTGCAAAGAGCAGAGCCGGACAGGGCAGGAGGGCAAGGAAAAAAAACGTGCAGATCGCTATGATGCGGGCGTTCAGGGCATCCATGCTGGAAGCGGGAAAAAGGAGAAGAGCGAAGCGCCGGGATACTCTCCGGGCTGCTTCGGCAAACGAAGTCCGGAACCTTGTGTGAGGCAGCTACAGGCAGACAAGGGCAGCCTGCCGCCGTGTCGGTTGCCAACATACTGAAAGCAGAAAGCTCTGCAAACAAAAAAAGGACAAGTGCAAGCCTGTCCGGGCAGGGGATAGGGGCGGGCCGCAAAAGTGCTTGCACGCCTGTGGAAAGTGCTTTAATCAGACAGACTTTTGCAGAATTTGCGAGTTTTCCTCTGCTGCACGCGGCAGACTGGAAAATTTTTCTTTTTCACGAGACAAAAGGCGCATCCCCTGGATGCGCCACAAATCAAAAAGCGGTCAGCAGACGGCACAGACAGCCAACCCGGATGCGCAGGAACAGGCGGGCGGCGTCCTGCCAGGCGCTGGCCTTGGACAAGGAGCAGAATGGCAGAACAAAAGCAAAAGACGACCCGCAGGCCCAAGGCCCAAACGGGTACGCAGGCAAGTACCGGGGCTTGGTGGAAGAGCATCGCGTCTGGCACAGAAGCCGGGGACACGCAACAGGCAGACCTCGCAGAAACACAACAGGAAAGCAAGGACAGCGCCGGGGACTCTGCGCCTGTCCAGGAACCCCCAAAAAAACCGCGCCGGACCGCTTCCCGGCGCAGGAAAAAGCCGCTTGAGCCTGAAGTTGCCCTCCCGGAAGCAGCAGAGGGGGGAGAAAGGACGCCTGCCACAGAAACGGTCGCACCTGCGGTGGAAGAGACTCCCCTTGAAGCGGAGGGCAGCGCTGGAGAGGCGAGTGTTTCCCCTCCAAAAAAGCGTCGTCCCCGCAGACACGGTAAAAAGGCAGAGGCAGCAGCCGGAGAGACTGAAACCGACAAGCCGACAGACAGTCCTGCAAGCGAGATCCCGGAACACGAAGAAACCCCGGAAACTGCGGATGCGGAAGCAGTTTCCGGGCTTGAATCTGAAACTGCCTTCCCGGAAGAGGCAGAGGATACTGTGCCTCCCAAAAAGCGTCGCTCCCGCAGGCACGGCAAAAAGGCAGAGGCAACAGCCGAAGAGGCTGAAACCGACAAACAGGTGGACAGTCCTGCAAGCGAGATTCAGGAAGACGGAGAAATCCCGGAAACTGCAGACGCGGAACTGATTCCAGACCTGCCCACTGATCCGATCCACCGTGACCCGAATGCCGCGTACAAGCTCCTGGTCAACGCCGAAGAACCTGAAGAGTGCCGGGTGGCGCTTCTGGAAAACGGCAGGCTGGAATCCTTCCACGTGTCCACCGTGGAGCGCGAGGCCACCAAGAACAACATCTACAAGGGCCGCATCGTCTCCATTGAGGCCAACCTGCAGGTCGCCTTTGTGGACATTGGCACGGGCCGCAACGCCTTTCTGCCCTTTGGCGAGATTCACCCGGAATACTATCGCGAAAACATCACGGATCGCGTGCGTGAGCTGGTGAACCAGCAGCAGTGGCGCAAGCTCAAAATTGAAGAGGTGATGCAGAAGGGCCAGGAAGTGCTGGTCCAGGTTGTGAAAGAGGTCACTGGCAACAAGGGCGCGAGTGTCACCACCTACCTTTCCTTGCCGGGTCGCTGTCTGGTGCTGTTGCCGGGGAGCGACAGCGCGGGTATTTCCCGCAAGATTGTGGGCGAAGGGCGTCGTAGCGCACTCCGGGAGATGATGGGCGAACTGGACGTGCCTGAAGGGCTTGGCTACATCGTGCGCACTGCCAGCGCGGACATCAGCCTGGACAACCTGAAAGAGGATCTGGACCGTCTGTTGACCCAGTGGCAGCAGATCCGGAGTCGCGGCCAGGTCGCCGAAGCGCCAGCGCTGATCTATCGGGAGCAGGACACTGTGGTCCGTTTTCTGCGTGACCACTTTTTCCCGGAGATTCAGGAAATTATTGTCGACACCCCGGAAACCCTGCAACAGGTGCAGAACTTTGTCCAGCAACTGCCGGAAAAGCAGCGCACCGTGCGGGTACGGCAGCACAAGGGCGTGAAACCCATCTTCAACCAGCACAACGTTGAAGAACAGATCGAATCCATCTATCGTCCCCAGGTTCCCCTGCCCTCTGGCGGGTCCATTGTGATTGATCCTACCGAGGCCCTGGTCGCCATTGACGTGAATTCCGGGCGCACCTCCAAGAACAGCGATTTTGAAGAGACCATCTTTCAGGCCAACATGGAAGCAGCGCAAGAACTGGCCCGCCAGCTTCGGCTGCGCGATCTGGGCGGTCTGATCGTGGTGGACTTCATTGATATGCGCAACAAAAAGCACATTCAGGAGGTGGAGCGCCAAGTCAAAACTTGCATGAAGCGCGACAAGGCCAAGGTTGACGTGAGCCGCATCTCCCGCTTTGGCCTGATGCAGATTTCCCGGCAGAAGATGGGCGCACCCACAGCCAAGGGCAGTTATATACCTTGCAAGTGCTGTCAGGGGCGCGGCGTGGTGCGCTCGGTGGAAACGCTGGCGCTTTTTTACCTGCGCCGCATCCAGACCGGGATCATCAGAAAGAAGGTGGCCCGGGTGGAATGCCGCTTTCCTCTGGAAGTGGCCCAGTACCTTTTGAATCGCAAAAAGGAAGAACTGGCTGCTCTGGAGCGGCAGCACAATGCGGTCATTGACATTATTGTGCGCCCTGAAATGCGGCCCATGGACAATGAAATCGAGTTTTTGGGCGCAAGCTGATCCGCTTTACAGCGGCAGCGCAAAACGGGGCCAGACAGAAGACAAGGGCTGATTCCGAAAGCTTTCCGGGGCCAGACAGAAGACAAGGGCTGATTCCGAAAGCTTTCGGGATCAGCCCTTCTTTGTTGTTTGTGGACTTGTTTGATCTTCTTTTCTGCCTCAAGGCGAGGAAAGAGGCCAAGGCTCAAATCGCTTCAGTTGCCCCCGGTCTGTCCCGCTGGTGTGCCTGCCGTCCCCGACTCTCCCGCTGACTCTGGACCAGGAATAACCAGATTCAGGGCACGTTCCTTCTGGACCCAGAATTTCTGGAGAGCGGTCTGCATATCTTGGGGCAGGTTCCTGCGCTGTTCCACCACCTGCTCATATATCCGCGCCACGTCCTGCTTGCGCCCAGTTTCAAAGGCCCTTTGGGCATCCACCAGCGCCGGGGTCACATTCTGGCGCATCCAGGTTACTTCCGAGGCGATCCGCTCGTCCAGACGCAGACCAGCCCGCATAACGGTCTCAATAATCTCGTTCTCCAGGGACTGGAGCCGCTCTTCGCGAATAACTCCTTCCTTCAGTTCTTCGGAGTTGAGGACCTCGTTGATCCTGTCAACCATAGCGCCCTTGCGGAAGGCAAGGACGGTCATCCGTTGCCCGGTAATGCCCTCCTTTGTGCGTTCCAGAGAGCTTTTGGCGTTGATGAAGTGTTTGTCCCGCATCTCGGTTCTGGCCTGTTCCAGCCCCTGATTGGCCCGGTTCAGCGCGGCGTTGTCGTTGACAAAAAGAACAATCACCAGCACCAAAAAGATCAGGCCCCCCACGCCCGCAACAATGCGTCCCCAAGGAGTGTTCAGCGCGGTCATCAGCTTGTCGAACGCGATCTTCAGCTTGTTGCCCAGTTCCGGAAGCGCACTCGCCTTCTCCTCGTCTGCAGTTTCGGACAAGCTCTGGGCCTCATCCAGACCTGCTGGCCCACGCTTGAGACCTTGGCTCAAGGGGTTGACCAGGCTTTGCCGGGGATCGCCACCGCGTGACTGAATGGCTATGGCCTGCTCCAGGTAGTCGATGAGGATCTTGGCATCCGGATGATCGGGAATGTGCTGGAGCACAGCCTGGGCGCAGCCCAACGCCTTGGAGTAAGCGCCTCGCTCCTCGTGGAGTGCGGCCTGCTTGAAGAGGCGGTCACACTGCACCTTGGCCTCCTGAATGCCTGCCTCAATGTCTTTGCGCTCGGGAAACCACAGGTCTGGCGCGATTGTTTCCATGCGCCCCGCCAACTCGTAGATCCGGTTCTGGCTGATGAGTGTGCGGATATCCGCCAGGTCCCGGATCGCGGTCGCTAAACGTTCAGCTTCCTGTTTGGCCGCCCTGGTACGCACCTCCAATTCCTGCCGTTCA
>CAMNHX010000100.1 GCA_946539945.1 uncultured Desulfobulbus sp.
GCATAGCCGCATCGCCTCTCCAGCGCCTGAATATTGGGCTTCTCGTCCACGCACAACACCACGGCGTTTTTGGGTGGCGTCAAGTACAAAGCCTCCACATCCGCCGCCTTGGCTGCAAATTGCGGAGCCGTGCTGACGCACCATGAACGCTTGCGGGCCAAAGTGATGCGCTGCCGACGCAACAATCGCCAAACAGTATATTTGGAAGAGCCTGTCGCCGCCGCAAGCAAAGAACCAGTCCAACATCCGTGGTTGGCTCCTGTTTTTCAGGAGACGTTCGAGCCGCAAACATGCCTCTTCCGAAGCTATGCTCTGTTTTGTCGAGCGTCCCATCGGGGATCTCCTCTTTTCCGGGAAAAATGGAGAATGCCCTTATGATGGGTAATTTCGCAACTAGACACTAGAAGAAGGGTGTCTCGCTTCCCGGTCACAGGGTATATACGCTGTGCAGTTCCGGCATAATCACCTCTGTGCCGGTGAGCTGGCTGGCAAAGTCCCGCATGACGCCTTCCTCGCCGTGGACCAGAAAGGTGCGTTTGGCTCTGGTCTTTTTATGCCAGTCCAAAAGCCCCTGCTGGTCAGCGTGGGCGGAAAAGCCATTGATGGTATGGATCTTCGCGTTGACCGCAATCTCTTCCTGAAAAACGCGCACTTCTTCAGCGCCATCAATGATGGCACGGGCCAGCGTGCCCAGAGCGGCAAAGCCCACAAAGATCACCCCGGTTTCCTTTTTCCACAGGTGGTTGCGCAGGTGGTGCAGGATGCGGCCTCCGGTCGCCATGCCGGAACCAGCCATAATGACCACACCTTCCATGTTCTTGAGCGCCATGGATTCCGCGCTGCCCTGCGTAAAGACCAGACCTGGAAGGGCAAAGGGATCACGCCCGCTCATCAGCACTTTCCAAGTCTCTTGGTCAAAGCATTCCTGATGCTTGCGGAAAATCTCGGTTGCGGAAATGGCCATGGGCGAGTCCAGATACACGCGCAGGTTCTGGGGCAGTTTGCCCGCATCCACGCCTTCCCGCAAATAGTAGAGGATTTCCTGGCTGCGCTCCAGGGCAAAGCTGGGGATCAGCACGTTGCCCTGAATGGCAATAGTGCTCTTGATGACCTTGTACAGCTCCTCGATGGAGTCAGCCAAGGGTCTGTGCAGACGGTCGCCGTAGGTGCTTTCCATGATGACCGTGTCCACCTCTGGCGGCAAGGCCGGATCCGTCAGAATGGCACGCCCACTCGTGCCCAGGTCGCCGGAAAAGAGTACGCGCTGCCTCTTGCCGTTTTCTTCCAGGTCCAGAAGAATGCAGGCTGAACCCAGAATGTGGCCCGCGTCGTAGAGCGTTACCGATATGCCTGAAGCCACCTCATGTGGCTTTTCCCAGCGGGCGATCTCAACAAAGAGATCCAGGGCGGCCAGCACGTCCACAGTGGTGTACAGCGGTTCCACGATTTGGGCGCGTTTCTTGCGCTTGGACGCCTTGTAGTTCTGGTATTTCGCGTCTTCTTCCTGAATGTGCGCCGCATCCAGCAGAACCAGCTTGGCCAGCTCGCGGGTGGCGGATGAACACAAAATGCGTCCCTTGAAGCCCTGCTTCACCAGAAGAGGAATACGACCGCAGTGATCCAGATGGGCGTGACTCAATACCAGAAAGTCAATGGAAGCCGGATCAAAACCGAAATGTTCCGCGCTGTTTTCTTCGGGTTCATGCCTGCCCTGATAGATGCCGCAGTCCAGCAGCAGACGTTTGCCGTTGCATTCAATGAGATGGCAGGACCCGGTAACGTTGCGGGCCGCGCCGTGAAAGGAAATCTGCATGGTGTTTTTCCGTGTTCAGGTTGATGAGGGGACCGTTTCGCCAGACTGACAAGGGCTTGTCGCGCAACCCGGTCACAACGAGGTATGAAGACCGCGCTTTGTTTGTGCCAGACCCGGGCCGGACCAGCTCTCAAAAATACCCGCGCCAGCCCGGATTGTCACCCGGAAAGACCACACCGGGTCCAAGGCTTTCACCGCTCTCACCTTTGTGGTATATGTGGAAACGGTGTAGCGATTTTCCTGTTCCCCATGCACGGAGGTGTCCCATGCAGCCAGTCAAAAGTATTCTCACACCCATCGATTTCTCCGACAACGCGGATACTGTTCTCAAGGCTGCGATCTATGTGGCCAAAACATTCAAGGCAGAACTGCACGTGGTCTTTGTGGTCCAGAATTTTGAGGACTACAGCGGTTTTTTCGTGCCACCGGTCAACCTGCCAAACCTGGAAGAGGAGCTGTATGCCTCGGCCCAGCAAAAGATGCAGGCTTTTGTGGCTGAACACAAGGGTCTTTGCGACGAAGCGGGCATTCCCAGTGTGAGTTCCAAGGTACTGGCTGGTGACGTGGGCGAAGAGGTGGTGAAGTACGCTGCCCAGAAAGACGTGCAGCTTATCGTCATGGGCACTCACGGCTACAAGGGCCTGGAGCGCATCATGTTTGGCAGCGTGGCTGAAAAGGTGGTTAAAACCGCGCACTGCGCCGTTTTGACCCTGAATCCCTACCGCGACCGCGGCGAGGTGCAAGATTGAACGTGGCGCTCCAGAGTTCTGGCACACCAGAGGCTTTCTGTGGAGAGGAAGGCTCTGGCTTGCCCCGCAAGGGGGAGACCGGTCCCGGTGAAGCAGGAGGCAAACAGCAGACCTGATCAGGTGTGCGCAGGTTTTGCAGAACAGTTCCAAATGCCTCCTCTTTCCATCGTGAACCAGCTCTCCCCCCTCCTTTTCCGGTGCAGATAACCTTGAAAACTGCCGCCAAAGCCCCCAAGCCCGGACAAAGCCCAGACTCCGCAAATCCGCTGTCCGCCGAGTTTCTGGCTACAGTCAGCCACGGTCCGGGCGTGTACCAGATGTTTTCCCGTCGGGAAATCCTCTATGTGGGCAAGGCCCGGGACCTGCGCAAGCGACTGTCCCAGTACGCTCATTTTTCCGGGCCGCCGCACGCCAAAACCGCTGTCATGCTCTCGCACGTGGAGAGGGTGGAAACCATCCTCACCACCACGGAAAAAGAGGCGCTCATTCTGGAAGCCTCGCTCATCAAGAAGCACCGGCCCCGCTACAACGTTATTCTGCGGGACGACAAGAATTATCCCTTCCTCAAGGTAAGCCTGGCTGAAACCTGGCCGCGCCTTTCAGTCACGCGCAAGCGCCTGAAGGACGGCAATCGCTACTTTGGCCCCTACACCTCGTCTGGCGAGATGCACGCTACTTTGCAGCTTTTGTCTGATCAGTTTCCACTGCGCCACTGCCGTACCCTGAACGTGCGCAAAAGGCCCTGTCTCAATTACCAGATGGGCCGCTGTCCAGCGCCCTGCGCCGGTCTGGCGGATCTGGACGAATACCGGAAAAGAGTGGAAGAGGTTCTGGCCATTCTGGAGGGCAAGACCGGAGCGCTCAAGCAGGAACTGGAAGCCGGAATGCTGGCCGCAAGTGAAGCGCTGGATTTTGAGCAGGCAGCCCTGTATCGCGACCGCTTGCAGGCCCTGACCAGCATCACGGAACGGCAGGTTGTCTCCCTTTCCGGCGAGCTGGATCAGGACGTGTTCGGTCTACACCGTCAGGACGCCTCTGTGGCTGTAGCCCTGCTCTTTGTGCGCGGCGGTCTGGTGACAGGGGCGCAGCAGTTTTTTTTGGCAGACCCCATTGGCGACGACGCGGCAGTGCTGGCCCAGGTTCTGTCCCAATACTATACGATCCAGCGTCAGCCGCCCCGGGAACTGCTCCTACCGCTTGCGCCAGAAGATGAGACGCTGCTTGCCGAGTATCTGGCGGAACTGCGGGAAGGCCCGGTGACCCTGTCTGTAGCGCAAAGGGGCAGTCGAATGCAACTGATGCGGATGGCGCAGGCCAACGCGGAAAAGCTCTTCTCCGAAGAGTCCAGAAAGGAGGAGAGCTGGCAGGCGCTTGCCACCAGTCTTCGGCACAGGTTGCGCCTCTCACGGTTCCCGGAAGTGGTTGAATGCCTGGATATTTCCAACCTTTTGGGCAAGCAGGCAGTGGGTTCTCTGGTGTGCTTTGTACACGGTGAAAAGGAGACCGGGCGCTTTCGCCACTACCGCATCCGCACAAAGGACAGCCCGGACGATTACGCCATGATGCGGGAAGTGCTGGAACGGCGCTTGAGCAAGGGCAAGGAGGAGGGCGATCTGCCGGATCTGCTGCTTCTGGACGGCGGCAAGGGCCAGCTTGCCGTGGCCCTGGACGTGGCGGGGCGCTTGGGCATTCTGGGCAACATGGACCTGGCAGGTATTGCCAAGGAGCGCCACGGCGAGGGAGAAAAGCTGTTCCGTCCAGGCCGCAAGGACGCCATTCTCCTGCCTGCTCATGCGCCTGCGCTGCTCTATCTGATGCGGGTGCGCGATGAGGCGCACCGTTTCGGCATCACCTTGCACCGTCGCCTGCGTGGCAAAGACCAACTCACCTCTGCGCTGGACGCTGTGCCTGGTATTGGTCCAAGGCGCAAAAGGCAGCTTCTGGCGCATTTTGGCAGTCTGCGCCGGATCAGGGAGTCCAGCGCCAAAGAGTTGCAAGCCCTGCCTGGCATTGGCGTGGACCTTGCGGCAGCCATTGTGCGGACCTTGCAGGAAGGGGAAGGAGGCTGAAGCAGCCAGAAAAACCGGTCTGCACGGAAAGCCTTGTCCTCAAACTGTGCGGCAGGAGAGGCGACAGGCAAGTGAAAAGGGCTACTGTCCGAAGGTGTTCTGCCGACTGTCTTCCGCAAGCAAGAGCCTGTCCAGGCAGAGCTTGATGGACTCAAGCGAAGGGCAGGCCAGCACCTGCTGCCGGGCGCTGACCGCGCCGGACAGTCCCCCCAGAAAGCGGCAAACCTGATTCTTGATGCGGAAGATCACCCGCTCAAGGGGCAGATACTCCTGACACAGGTCCAGATAACGGCAGATGAGCGGCATCCGGCCAGTCAGGCTCTGCGGTCTTTCCGTGCCTGCAAAGAGCCAGGGATTGCCCAAAGCGCCCCGACCTGCCATCACAGCGTCACAGCCGCTTTCCTCCAGACGGCGGCAGCCCAGGGCAAAGCTGTCAATGTCACCGTTGCCGATGACTGGAATCTGCACAGCAGCCTTCACTGCCCTGATCGTGTCCCAGTTTGCTTCCCCGCTGAAAGCCTGCGCCCAAGTACGGCCATGAATGGTCAGAAAGGCAGCACCCGCCTCTTCAGCCATGCGGGCAAAGTCCACGGCGTTCTGGTGGGACTCGTCCTTGCCGCTGCGGAACTTGACTGAAACTGGCAGGGAACTGGCCGCGCAGACGGCACGGACAATGGCGGCAGCGTTTTCCATCTGCATCATCAGGGCAGCGCCTGCGCCGCGTTTGGTGACTTTGCGCACCGGACAGCCCATGTTCAGGTCTATCGCGTCCACTGGCAGGTCGCAGACCCGCCTTGCCGCTTCAGCCATGATTTCAGGGACCGCGCCGAACAACTGCGCCACAAAGGGCCGCTCCTCCGGGATACTTTGCAGCATGGCTCCGGTCTTCTGCTGACCCTGTACCAGACCGTGGGAACTGATCATCTCGGAAAAGACCAGGCCAGCGCCCTGCTCCCGGCAGAGCAGGCGGAAGGGCAGGTCCGTATAGCCTGCCAAGGGGGCCAGCACAAAGGGGCTGTCCAGCTGGAGCTTGCCCTTGACAAGAAGGGGGGCAGACATGACAGCTTCAAGGCTTGGCAGGGGAAGCGCTCTTGCTGGCTGCCGCTGCAGCGGCTCGCCGCCCCCGAATCCGGTGCAGCGTGCCCATGTAGATGTCTTCTGCCAGTTCATCCACAATTTCCTGAAGAGCCTGTTCGTCGCCGGTTGAACTACCCTTCTGCTCCGTGTAGCTGGCGGTATAGAGCTTGAGCGGCACTTCCCACACGATTCTGCCGCTTTCCAGATCCTTCAGCACATAGCGGACGTTCAGCTTGACGTTGACGCCTGAAGCCCGCGTCACTCCAGCCCAGGACACGCTGGGCAGGTCAATGTTCACGATTTCGCCAGCCAGCACATAGCCTGCGCCTTCCCGGTTCTTGGTGAGGCGCACCGCTTCAGCCTTCTGGAACCAGCGGGAGAGCGCCCGGTAAAGCTGGTGGTCCAGGCCCAGCCTGTTGGTCCGATTTTCCCAGTCCGGCATATAGATGACCTGGCCTGGACCGTCATAGACATGGGGAAAGGTGTAGCCGCAGCCGACAAGTGACAGGCAGAGCGCAAGAACACAGGCAACAGGACCAAAGCGTTTCATGGGATTCAGGTTGCAGGATTGAGGAAAAAGGCGGAAAATTCCCCCGTCGCTACTGCTGACGGGGGAAGAGCGGAGAAAGGACAAAACGGAAACACGCTACACCACAATATTCACCAGCTTCCCCGGCACCAGGATCACCTTTTTGGGCTGCTTGCCTGCCAGAAACTGGACAATTTTTTCCTCCTGCAAGGCCAGC
>CAMNHX010000101.1 GCA_946539945.1 uncultured Desulfobulbus sp.
GTGGCCCAAGCCCGCTGGGAACTGGCGCAAAGGCCGGCGACCGCGCCCGCCTCCGGGACGCCTGTTCTGGTGACAGACACCCTGTACCGGGTGGGCGAATGGGTGGCCGCAGGCAGTCCGGTGGTCCAGCTGCTACCGCCGGGGAACGTGAAACTGCGCTTCTTCGTGCCGGAAAGCCTGGTGGGTGGACTCCGTTTGGGCGCACCGCTCTCCTGCCGCGTGGACGGCCTGGCCGAACCTGTGCGGGCGCGTGTCTCCTGGATCGCGCCCGGCCCGGAGTTCACGCCGCCGGTCATCTACAGCAACGAGACCCGGGCCAAGCTGGTCTTCATGGTGGAGGCCAAACCAGAGGGCGCAGCGACTGCGCTCCATCCCGGCCAACCCGTTCTGGTGGAACTGCCGTGAGCGCGGACAGGGGCGCGACCCCGGCCATCGACGTGCGCGATCTCACGAAACACTTCGGCGGCAGGAAGGTGGTGGACAAGGTGTCGCTTCGGGTGGAGCGCGGGGAAATCCACGGCTTTCTCGGCCCCAACGGCAGCGGCAAGACCACCAGCATCCGCCTGATGTGCGGCCTGCTCACCCCGGATTCCGGCAGCGGAACCTGCTTGGGCTTTGACATTCTCAAGGAGAGCGCGGCCATCAAGCGCCGGGTGGGCTACATGACGCAGAAGTTTTCCTTTTGGGAGGACTTGAGCATCCGCGAGAACCTGGCCTTCACGGCCCGGCTCTACGGCATGAAAAACCGCAATCAGGCCGTGGAGGCGGCCATCGAAAACCTGGGTCTGGCGGGCCGGGCCGATCAGTTGGCCGGATCGCTGTCCGGCGGCTGGAAGCAGCGTCTGGCCCTGGCCGCCTGCATGTTGCACGAGCCAGAACTGCTGCTCTTGGACGAGCCCACAGCGGGCGTGGATCCCACGGCCCGCCGCGACTTCTGGGACGAGCTGCACAAGCTGGCCGCACGCGGCATTTCAGTGCTGGTCAGCACCCATTACATGGACGAGGCCGAGCGCTGCCACAAGCTGGCCTACATCGCCTATGGCCGACTCATGGCCACGGGCACGGCCCGGGAAATCGCGGCGGCCCAGGGACTGCATACCCTGGCGGTCCACGGAACGGGTCTGTCCGCTCTGGCCGAGGCCCTGCAAAACGCGCCCGGCGTGTCCCAGACCGTGATGTTCGGGGCCGAACTGCACGTGAGCGGCCAAGACCGGGACGCGCTGCTGTCCGCAGTGCGGAAGGTGGCTGATGCCCATGAAATCGTCGAGACAGAAACCGGGCTGGAGGACGCCTTCATCCACCTGATGAACCAGGCCCAGGACAACTTCAAGGCCCCGTCATGACCCCCGCAACTCCTCGCTCCTCTACTTTCACCGCGCTGTCGCGCTGGAAAGTCCTCACTCCTCACTTTTCCTTCTCCCGCTGGTGGGGCATGGTGATCAAGGAGTTGCTGCAGCTCAAGCGCGACCGCCTCACCTTCGCCATGATCGTGGGCATTCCCATCATGCAGCTGGTCCTGTTCGGCTACGCCATCAACAGCGATCCGAAGCGCCTGCCCACGGCCCTGGTCTTGGGCGAATCCACCTTCCTCACCCGGAGCCTGGAGGCGGCCCTGCGTCATTCCGACTACTTCCGCGTCTTCGCCGTGACGGACGAGGCCGGGGCGCGGCAGGCCCTGGCCCTGGGGGAAGCACAGTTCGTGGTCAGCATTCCTGCGGATTTCACCCGCCGGGCCTTGCGGGGCGAGCGTCCGGCCCTCTTGGTGGAGGCCGACGCCACGGATCCCACGGCCACGGCAGGCGCCCTGGCCGCTCTGTCCGGCGTCGTGGCCAGCACGGCGGAGCGGGAGTTTACCGGCCCTCTAGCCCGTCTGCGCGGCGTTCCGGAGCCTTTCGCCGTGATCACACACCGGCTCTACAATCCCGAGGGCCTGACCCACTACAACATCGTGCCCGGCCTGTTGGGCGTAATCCTGACGCTCACCACGGTGATGATGACCGGTCTGGCCATCACCCGGGAGCGGGAACGCGGCACCATGGAGAACCTGCTGGCCTCGCCGGTGAGTCCGCTGGAGATCATGTGCGGCAAGATCGTGCCCTACGTGCTGATAGCCCACATTCAGGTGGGCATCATTTTGCTGTTCGCACGGTTGCTCTTCCGAGTGCCCTTCGCGGGTGACGCGGTCGCCTTCTACGCGGGCGCGTTGCTCTTCATCACCGCCAACCTGGGCGTGGGCGTCACACTGTCCTCGCTGGCGAAGAACCAGCTTCAGGCCCTGCAGCTGACCGTGTTCTATTTCATGCCCAACATCCTGCTTTCGGGCTTCATGTTCCCCTTCGCCGGAATGCCCGCCTGGGCCCGGGCCATCGGCGAGGTACTGCCGCTCACCCACTTCAACCGCGTGGTGCGTGGTGTGCTGCTCAAGGGCAACGGCTGGCCCGAAGTCTGGCCGCATCTCTGGCCCATGGGGCTGTTTTTCCTGATCGTGCTGACGCTGGCCGTCCGCTTCTTCAAAAGGACGCTGGATTGAGGGAGACGACCTTTCGGCGGTCCCTCACCCCCCCTCGCCTTGCCGCCGCACATATTCCCTTGGCGAGATGCCGTCAGGCCAAGGGCCATTTGAAAAATATCCACCTCTCATCGGAAAGACTCTTCAGATTGAACGAGAAAATTTCCCTTTACCCACTTGAAACAGCGAGGAACCCCATTTGTTTCAGTGGTCTTCACGCCGTCTTTGCAAAACGCCCCGTACCTGTGGCCCAACAGCCAGAAGCGCAGCCCCCAAAACCACGATGAGCGCCCCTGCATAGCCCAGGAGGTTCAGTGGCGCATCCGGGAAAGAACCGGGGAAAAACCGGTGCGCCAGCCAGGCGCAGGCGAGTGTGAAGAGCGGAGTCAGAGAAAGTACCGCTCCTACCCCGGCAGTGTGCCAGATGGCCATTGCACGGCTGAAGCAGCCGTAGGCCACAATGGTGTTCAGGCAACAGTAGGCCAGACAGCAGCACTGCATCCCGTCCAGTTGCAGGATGCCCCAAGGCTGCGCCAGCGGCGTCAAACCCAGGGCCACGCAGGCGTAGATTACCCGTAAGGTGGCCTTGGGAGAAAAGACCTTCATCAGTGCCTTCTGCGTTACCCCATACACTGCCCAGACAAAGGCGCCTGAAAGTCCCAGCAGCAGCCCCAGACCATAGCCTTCGCCAAAGCACAGCAGTTCATGCAGCCTTTCGTTGAAAAACAGCAACAGTCCAACTGTCAGCGTCAGTCCCCCCAGCCCTTGCACCGCCCGAAACGGTTCGCGCAGCACCAGTACCCCGCCCAACATGAGTACAAGCGGCCCCATCTGGGAGACGATCTGGGTAGCTGGTGCGCTCAAGTAGATGGCTGAACTGTTGTAGAGTACAAAGTTCGCGCCCAACATCAGGCTGGCAAGGCCAAAAAGAATGAGCGTCTGCCTTCCAGGCCAGCGTCGTTGTTCTTTCCGGTGCTTTCCCGGAAGCGGCCAGAGCCAGACCCAGAGGGCAGCCACAGTGAAACGCATCCAGACAATGGTAAAAGGGTCAAGCTGTTCTGTCACTGCTTTCAGGGCAATGGGCAAAGTGCCCCAGAAAAAGGTGGTGACCAGGGCCAAAAGGCAGCCTCGGAGGTTGGTATTCATGGCGGATGGAGCAGGCATATCGCCAGGTTTCGGCAAGGAGGGATGAGCGGACGCGAATGTGCGTCAGGCGCGTTTGTAGCACAAGTCCGGCAGCAGCGCACAGCTTTTTGGATAGTGCTGTGTTGCCTGAACAGGTATTGTGCGCGTTGTTGTGTCGTTCTTTCTTCCCCCTCACCACAAGGAGCAAATATGGCGCTTTCGTATCAGGAAATGGAACATCTGTTGATGGACGAACTCAGGCTCTACCATCACCCCGTTGCTGTCACCTTTCTCACTACGGACGAGGAAGTGGAGCAATTCAAACAGTCTGCCGACTACGTGTTGCCTGCGAAATCGCAGACCTTTTGTCAGTGGGAGATTGCGGCCCGGATGCAGAACAGAATCGTTCTGGGCACAGTGGACAAACTGTTTTGCACCAATGCGCAGTGCAGCTTTGGCTGGCGTGACATTGACGAGGGCGAGATCAAAAGCCAGCTCAAGTACTGCGTGGACGAGAACCAGGCGGAGCGCTTCCTCCGCTCCAAGCCGCGCCTGGACAGGAACAGCCTCAAGGCTGTGGGTGTAGGGCCACTGGGCAAGGCGATCATGCCGCCTTCAGTGGTTCACTTCTACTGCGACTCCCTGCAAAGCTACCATCTGGCTGTGGACTACATGGCTGCTACCGACACACATCCGCTCCGTCCTATGCTGATGATGAGTTCCTCTGCCTGTGGCGGCTCGGTGTATGCGTACAAGGAGCAAACCTTCAACTGCTGTCCCCCTTGCTCTGGTTCCTACAATTCGGGCAAGACCGAGCGCGGCGAGTTCAATGTCATGATTCCGGGTAGCCAGATCGCCGCTGTGGCGGAGCGGCTCAAGACCCGCATCGAGCAAACAGGTTCCGCCTCCATCACCCGGCCTGGCGACAGCTTCCCGGGTGGCGACATTTGCAAGAACTGCCCGCTGATTCTTTTCAAACCTGACGCTGCAACCTGCAAGGGTTGCGGAAAACAGTGAGACAGCAATCCCGCTGTTTTTCGCTGTATCACCCTGTTTTTTTGTCGTTTGTCTTTTGTAATGCTGAACGAAGTGCAGCATCTCATTGTTTTTGCGACGCCTTTCCAGCTTTGCCGGGAAGGCGTCTCATGAGCCTGGAAATGGTGGTTCTTCGCTGTTTGGTGTGAAGGCCCGCTATATATATTACATGGAACTTGTCAATAATTGTACGGATCGAAGAAAAATTTTCAGAAATCCCATTCAAAAATGCGGAACTCATGTCGTATGTGGCACATTCGATCTTTGCAGTAACACCACAATGTTCCTAAAAATCCGTGGAAAACCGTCATACTGCCGCAGAATCCTTGCCTTCTGCCATATGAAGAACACGATTCTTCTCCAAGTCTACCGTAACTGTGATATATCTTCTGCCATCTATTCTCGTCTCATCTATACAAATCTTATCAACATCACTATAATCTTCAAAATTGCGTGCCGCACCTGTATAATATTAACGAAACGCCACAACCTAGTATCATGCTCGCAACCATACGTGCAATCGAAGCAACTGGTTGGTGTTGAGATAACTGAAGTACAAACCTCTCAAAAAGTAATGTAAAACCAGAACCCTTCCGAACCCACAACACCTGCACTGTTTGCGCTCCGTGTTCCTTGCACCTGATCCGTGGCAAACGAGCGTGGATAAAGGTTTTATACTGAAAAAAGTTCAGATGTCGCCAAGTACGCTCTTCGCTGTCGTGAACCGGATGCAACGACGCGCAACCTGAAGTGGGGCAAGGAAAATGGCTTCCAGTCGGATAATCCAAGTAAATGTGAAGCTCCAAGCTGCCGACATCGTCCCGGTCGGAACAAAATTCACACCGCTGACCCGCCAAGGACTCTCAAGGTTGAGCGCCACCGTGAACAATGAGGATGTCTCCATGATTACCTCCACGCAAAAAAGGAAAATCGAAGGCAATATATCCCAGAGAACACACTATATGTAGGGGCTTTTCACACCAAACAGCGAAGAACCGTATTTTCCCGCCAGGACATTGCGCACGGCGAGGCTTCGGATGTCTTCACTCGCTTTTTTCATATTCATCTCCTAATTTTCTAGTTTTATGATTCTAAAGTCAAAACGGAAACGCTCTAATTTTGCAAGATTCCCTAGTCTCCGTTCACGTTGCACAGACTCCCATTCTTCGTTTTAACGAAAAACACTGTTCCGGCTTTTTCCAGTGTTTCGTCCGCGAATCGGGCTTTTCCAACCCCGGGACCTGTCCGTTTTTTCTGTTTGGCGGCGATTGTGCAGACCGGCGTCGCCGCGTATCATAGGGACAAGGAAGCGCACCTCCGTGTTGAGTGTTTTGTTTGTGGAAGACTTGCAGGTTCGGAATATGTCCAGATCGACCAAAGGGACAAAGGAGGATCCTGGGAAGCGTGTGAAGGTGAAGGCTGGTCTGAATCGTGCGATTCTGGATCAAGGTTGGTTTGAGTTTCGCCGTCAGTTGGCGTACAAGCTGGAATGGCTGGGTGGCAAATTGTTTGTGGTTCTACCGCAGTACACCAGTCAGACTTGTCCGAAATGCGGGCATGGCAACAAGGAGAACCGCAAGACACAGGCGTCTTTTGTCTGTGTGCAGTGCGGCTTTTCAGAAAACGCTGATCTTGTCGGCAGAAAACGCTGATCTTGTCGGCGCGTTGAATGTTTTAAGGGCAGGACTTGCCCGGATAGCCTGTGAAGTGAGCGGAGCAGTCATGCCGCC